>JBGVJN010000118.1:0-11185 GCA_045129455.1 Faecousia sp.
ACAGGATCAGGCCGGCGGCGTAGATATCCATGGTAGCGTTCAGTGCGCTGTAGGCATCCGCAACCTCCGGGGGAGTATAGCTGCTGAGGCAGCGCTCCGGGAGAGAAGCAAACTGGAGAGAATCCAGCTTCACAAAGCCAATATCGCCGATACGATACTCCTTATCCTCACAAACGAAGATGTTGGTGGGCTTCAGATCCACACACAGGTAGCCGCAGCGCCGTGCCACCGCCAGAGCGGCGCACATATCCAGACCCAGATTTACCGCGCCCAGATGGGTCAGCGGATCCCGGCGGAAATTACGCTCCAGAGTTCTGCGGTAAGCGCCGACCAGATAGACATCGAAGCCTGTGCCGTCCTCCATGGGTTCGATCTGCCAGCCTTCGTAGCTGATAAAGCCCTCCAGGGAAGCAAGCTTCTGAAGCACCTCAGCTTCACCGATGATCCCGTCTGCCAGTTCACGGAAGTATTGCTGTGCCGATGCTTCATCGGAGAAAGCACCTGCAAGCAGCAGTGCATCCAGATTCTTGCGTTCTGCCGGGATGGAAATAATCTTAACTATGTATTTTTTATCAGAATCATGCTGCATTGCCGGGCAGCAGCGCACGCCGTCGTGCTCACTGACCGGGTCACCCATAACGAAGTTATCCAGCAGGGGAGAGATCAGCTTCGGTTCCGACATATCCATCGCCTCCTTTTTGTACTCATAATATAATAATGGAAATTTGTGAAAAAAGCAACAACTATTCCTTGGAATTTCGTGGGAATCACATATTTGCCATTTTTTTGCATCTTTTGCTTGCTTAGCTGTTTTTGCGTACTTGCATAAATCCCGTCGCTATGCTATAATAACAAAAACTTCTGGCATACAATGCCGGACAGGAGGTTTGAATTATGAGTAAGGTTATCTGTGATGTTTGCGGAACTTCCTTCCCCGAGACTTCTGCCCAGTGCCCCATCTGCGGCAGCGCCTGCAACAGCGCTGCGGCTGCCTCCGGCGTAGAAAGCGCTGTGGAGGCCGGTGCCGGCGGCAACTATGTCCGCGGAGGCCGCTTTTCCAAGGGTAATGTAAAGAAGGCAAATGAGGGCAGACCTGTTCCTGAGCGCCGTGGCGATGCGCCTCGCCGGGAAAGACCCGCCCGTGAGCAGCGCCGTGAAGCGCCCCAGCAGGAACAGAAGGATGGCTCCAACAAGATCCTGGTCATCGTTGTGGTGCTTCTGCTGCTGGCGATCGTTGCCGTTTGTATCTACATCGGTGTTCGCTTCTTTGCGCCCGCGCCCAATCCCAACCCTGGCGAGACCCAGGGCTCTCAGCAGACCCAGCCGTCTGAGCAGACCCAGCCGTCCCAGGAGACGGATCCGTCTGACAGCATCCCCTGCACCGGCATTCAGCTGTCCGGCGCTATTATCGAGTTTACCGACCCTGAGCGCAGCCAGCTGCTGACCGTGGTCCTTGAGCCTTCCGACACCACCGACGAGGTCACCTTTACCTCTTCCGATGAGTCCGTAGCCATCGTGTCCGAATCCGGCATCATCACCCCTGTTGGCAATGGCGAGGCTACCATCACCGTCACCTGCGGCGACATCGTCAAGGAATGTCTGGTACACTGCAACCTGTCTGAGAGCGGCGACTCCAACACCGATACTCCCACCGAGCCCAGTCCTTCCTTTGTGTCCATCATCCTGAAGGGTGGCTGGCTCAACAACAACGGTATCCGGGATATCACTCTGGATAAGCCCGGTAAGGTCTTCAATATCTATGATTCCGCCAGCACCGTTGCTGCTGCTGAAATCACCTGGACCTCCAAGAATCCTGCTATTGCCACTGTAAGCAACGGCAAGGTCACCGCTGTGAGCAAGGGTAAGACTGAGATCTATGCCACCTACGGCGATGTCCAGGCTCGTGTGATCATCCGCTGCAATTGGGCCGATGGCACACCTCCCGAAACCCAGGCTACCACCGCGACCACTGCACCTCCTTCCTCCGGCGGCACCATCGTGGTCAACCCCAACCCCATTATGAACCGTAAGGATTTCACCCTGTCCGCAGTGGGCAAGACCTGGGATCTTTACAAGGGTACCGACATGTCCCAGACTGTTAATGCCGACCAGATCGAGTGGAGCTCCGCGGATGAGAGCGTCTGCACCATCGTCAACGGTGTCGTTACCGCCACCGGCACCGGCGAGACCAAGGTTCATGCTAAGTACGGCGACGAAGCCTACGAGTGCATCGTCCGCGTAAAGTAAATCCAAAATAACATCCTGCGGCAGCACAGATCCCTGTGCTGCCGCTTTTTATGCCCTTATTCGCCTTCCACTCTTGTGCGGAATCTGCGAAACAGCAGAGAGATGCACCAAAGACCTGCCAGGCCCACCAGCGCATAAATAATGCGGCTGACTACGGAATCCTGCCCGCCAAACAGCCAGGCAACAAGGTCAAACTGGAAGATGCCGACAAGACCCCAGTTCAGGCTGCCGATAATGGAAAGGATCAATGCAAGTGTATCCATGAGCGTTACCTCCGTTTCGTATTCTTGGATATCCATAGAATCCCCATTGGGCGCTATATTATTCACATAAGGTGAAAATTTGCCGAATCAGTTGCAAACTTTCCCGAAATGCTCTATAATATGCAAAACAAAAGCTTTGGAGGAGTATTCCATGACGACCCTTTATGAAGGCGCATTTGCCAAGATCAATCTGACCCTGGATGTTCTGGGCAAGCGCCCCGACGGCTATCACGATCTGAAAAGCGTGATGCAGACCATTTCCATCCGTGATGATATCGAGATCGATGTGGGCACAGGCAAGCCCTGGGAGCTGCACTGTGATAAGGAAGATATTCCCTGCGATGAGCGCAATCTGGCCTGGAAGGCGGCGAAGGTCTATCTGGATGCCATCGGCAAGGACCCGGATGGCATCACCATCCGTATCACCAAGCGCATCCCCAGCCAGGCGGGTCTGGGCGGCGGCAGCGCCGATGCGGCTGCGGTCCTGCGTGCGCTGAACCGGCATTACGGTCAGCCTCTGTCCATCCTGGCTCTGGCGGAGCTGGGCGCCCAGGTGGGCAGCGATGTGCCTTTCTGCACCCTGTGCGGAACGGCGGTGGCTGAGGGCAGAGGTGAGCGCCTGCGCAAGCTGCCGGATATGCCCGAGTGCTTCTTTGTGGTGTGCAAGCCGGAGTTTTCTGCTTCCACCCCGGAGCTTTACCGGAAGCTGGACGAGACCACCATCGGAAAACGCCCGGATCACCAGGCAATGGAAAGTGCCATCCTGGCAGGCGATCTGGGCAGAGTGGCAGAAAATGTGTGGAATGTGTTTGACCCTGTGGTCACCGCGGAGCATCTGGAACTGAACTATATCAAGTCCATTTGCAATTCCTACGGCTCTCTTGCCCAGCAGATGACCGGCTCCGGTTCTGCCGTCTTTGCCATCATGCCCAGCTTTGAGTATGCTGCCGTTGCCTGCAGTATGCTCAAGGACAATTATCCCCAGGTCTTTATCGCAAAACCCGTATAATCATGCCAAGATCGCCGCCCATACCGGAGTTATTTCCGTATGGGCGGTGTTTATTCTTTTTCACAGTGAAAATTTCCGCCGGAAATCAGGAATGGGATTGGCAAATCCCGTGCTTATGTGGTATGATAAAAAGAAAAGAAAGGTGGTGGGTGCATGCTGCGTCTGATAATCAGTAAGGATTGGATCGCTGTCAGAAATGAGATCATGCGCTGTGTTGCTGAAGATACGGCAAAACAACTGGGTGGACGGATCCTGCTGGTCCCGGAACTGATCACCCACGATACGGAGCGACGGCTTTGCGCCGCCGCTGGCGATACTGCCAGCCGCTTTGCGGAGGTGCTGAGCTTTACAAGATTGACCCGCAGCGTGGCGGAATATACTGCCCACGCCCCGGAGTCCTGCATGGACAATGGCGGACGGGTGGTGGCTATGGCTGCCGCTGCAGGGCAGATCCATAGCCGGCTGAAGTTCTACGCCGCGGTGCAGACGAAGCCGGAGTTCCTCACGGAGCTTGTGGATGCGGTGGATGAATTTAAGCGCTGCTGCATCACCCCGGCGGATCTTATGAAGGCCGCCGGCGAGACTGAGGGGGCATTCTCCCAGAAGCTGACGGAGCTTTCCCTGCTTTTGGAGGCGTATGATGCCATCTGCGCCCATGGAAAGCGTGACCCCAGAGACCAGATGAACTGGCTCCTGGAGCAGCTGGAGGATTGCGATTTTGCCAAAGAACATGTATTTTATATCGATGGGTTCCCGGATTTTACCCGCCAAAATATGGCGATCCTGGAACATTTGATCCGCCATTGCCCCAATGTGACCGTTGGCCTCAACTGCGATGCGCTGGACTCCGATGCGCTTGCCTTTGAAAAAGCGGCGGACACGGCGGCACAGCTCTATAGGTTTGCCAAAAAGGAAGGCATTCCTGTGCATTTGGAGGTGGTTTCCGGCCGTAAGGATGCCCTCGCACCGATGCGGGATGCTCTGTTCCAGGGGAAGCTGCCCTCGATTTCCCAGGGTGTAAAGGCTGTGAAGGCGGAATCTGCCTGGGAGGAAGTGACCTTCGCGGCGGATCAGATCCGTCAGCTTACTTCGGCAGGCTGCCGCTACCGGGATATCGGGGTGGTCTGCGGTGATCCGGCCGGCTATCAGCATATTTTGCAGCAGGTGTTTCACCGCTACGGGATCCCCCTGTACCTGTCGGGTACGGAGGATATCCTTCAGAAGACGGTGGTGGCCACAGTGCTGGCGGCTATGGATGCTGCCCTTGGCGGCTTTGAACGACGGGATGTGCTGCGGTATTTGAAATCCTGCCTGTCGCCTCTGGACCCGGATACCTGCGACCAGGTGGAAAACTATGCGATCCTTTGGGGCATCCAGGGAAAACGCTGGTGCAGCCCCTGGCAGGGCCATCCCGAGGGCTTGGGCAAGGATTGGAATGAGCATGCCGCCGCACAGCTTGCCGCGCTGAATGAAGCCCGTGAGCTTGCGATCCTTCCGCTCAAGCGCCTGGCGGACGAATTTACCGCTGCTGCGGATCTGAAGCAGCAGGTGCTGGCACTGTATCATTTCCTGGAGCAGATCGACCTGGCGGGCCGCCTGGAGAGCCTTGCCACGGAACTGGACGCGGCGGGGGATAACCGCAGCGCCCAGATCCTGCATCAGCTGTGGGAGATCCTGCTGACGGCTATGGAGCAGATGCACGATGTGCTGGGACATACGGTTTGGAAGCCGGAGGAGTTTTTGCGCCTGTTCGTACTGCTTTTGAGCCAGTATACTGTAGGCACCATCCCGCCTATGCTGGATGCGGTGACCGCCGGCCCTGTGAGCGCTATGCGCTGCCAGCAGCAGAAGCATCTGATCGTGCTGGGTGCCGCGGAAGGCGCGCTTCCCGGCTACAGCGGCAGCGCCGGTGTTCTGACCGACCAGGAGAGAGTCGCACTGCGGTCTCTGGGTATTCCACTGACCGGCGGCGCTCAGGAGGGTCTGCAGGCGGAGTTTGCGGAGATCTACGGTGTGTTTTGCGGTGCGGAGGAGACACTTACCGTGTGCTGCTCCTCCCAGAGCTCGTATATTTTCCATCGGATCGCGGATATGTGCGGCGGTGAGGTCTGTCCGGCCCGGAGCCTGGGCAGTGCTTGTGCCGATGCCCAGGATGCCGCCTTTCTGCTGGCAGGTAGCGCGGATGCGGATGCTGCCCATCAGCTGGGTCTGGATGGCGATTATTTCGCTGCGGCCCGGCGGGTTGACCATGCCCTTGGCAATGTGCAGCCGGGGAATGTGCGGGCTCTGTACGGAAAGCGTTTGAATCTGTCCGCTTCCCAGGTGGACCGGCAGGCAGAGTGCCGCCTTTCCTACTTCCTGCGCTACGGCCTCGGCGCCAAGGAGCGCAAGGAGGCCACGGTGGACCCTGCGGAGTTTGGTACTTATGTCCATGCTGTGCTGGAAAAGACGGTAAAAACAGTGATGGATGAGGGCGGCTTCCGGAAAGTTAGTCTGGAGCGCACCTTGCAGATCGCCAGAGATAATTCGGCGGAATATATCCGCAATTACTTCAGCCAGCTGGACAGCGGCCGCACGGCATACCTGTTTAAACGCAACAGTGCCGAACTGGAGCTTGTTGTCACGGAGCTTTGGCAGGAGCTGAAGGATTCGCTGTTCCTGCCTGCGGGCTTTGAGGTGGCCTTCGGTGACGGTGGTCAGTTCCCGGCGATCCGGGTGGGCTCGGAGCAGATGGAAGCGGTGCTTCGTGGCTTTGTGGACCGTGTGGATGTTTGGGAAGCTCAGGGTTGCCGGTATTTCCGTGTGGTGGACTATAAGACCGGTAAAAAGGATTTTGATTACTGCGATGTATTCAATGGCATCGGCCTGCAGATGCTTCTTTACCTGTTTGCTCTGGAGCAGATGGGACAGGAAGTGACGGGGGACAATGCCTTCAGCGCCGGTGTGCAGTATTTTCCGGCCAGGGTGCCGCTGCTGACGGCGGATGGCCGACTGTCCGATGAGGAAGCGGCTCAGCTGCGGGCAAAGGAATGGAAGCGCAAGGGACTCCTTTTAAGTGATGAGGATGTGCTTCGGGCTATGGAGCCTTCTGATGATCCCCAGCGGCTTTGCTGCACCCGGAAGAAGGATGGCTCGCTCCAGGGCGACCTGGCGGACAGAGACCAGCTGCGTAGCCTGGAAAGCTATATCCGTAGCCTGCTGCGGGGTATGGTGGAGCAGATCGCCTCCGGCGACATCCAACCCAACCCCTATACCAGAGGTGCTGCCCACAGTGCGTGTACCTTCTGCCCCTACGGCAGTATCTGCCATGAGGCGGATGTGCCGGGACGCAGAAATTATGAGCGCATGACGGCCCAGCGATTCTGGGAAGAAGTGGAACGGGAGGTGGCAGACCATGGCTGAAAAACTGACGCCCCAACAGGAGCGTGCGGTATATAACAGAGGCGGTAAGCTTCTGGTCAGCGCAGCTGCCGGCTCCGGAAAGACAAAGGTGCTGGTGGATCGGCTGCTGAGCTACCTTATGGATCCTGCGGACCCGGCGGATCTTGATCAGTTTCTCATCATCACCTATACCAAGGCCGCCGCTTCCGAGCTTCGGGGAAAGATCGCCCAGAAGCTGAATCAGCGGATCGCTGAAATGCCCGAAAGCCGCCATTTGCAGCGGCAGATGCAGCGGCTTTATCTGACCAAGATCTCCACGGTCCATTCCTTCTGCGCGGATATCCTGCGGGAGTATGCCTATGCGGCGGATATTGCCGCGGATTTCCGTGTGGCGGATGAAAATGAATGCCGCCAGCTGCGTGACAGCGTGATGGCAAAGCTTCTGGACAGCGCCTATGAGAATATCCACACGGACAGTGCCTTCCGTGCTTTTGTGGATACCCAGGGCCTTGGCAGAGATGACCGGCTGGTGCCGGAGGTGCTGCTGAAGGTCTATGACAGCGCCAGGTGTCACCTGGAGCCGGACGCATGGCTGGAAAAATGCCTGGCCGACGGGGATACCGGTGAACTGACCGGCGCGGAGCAGACCCCCTGGGGCGAGTATCTGATGAAGGATCTGACAGACTATCTTCAGCTGCAGATCGAAGCTATGGAAAAGTGCGTTGCCATGGCGGAAGCTGCGGACGGCCTTGGGAAGGTAGCGCAGCTTTTAAAGGACAATCTGTGGCAGCTGAAGCAGCTGGCGGAAAGCACCACCTGGGATGAAGTGGTGGCAAGAAAGCAGATCGACTACGGCGTGCTGAGGTTTCCGCCGAAATTTGCCGACGACGAGCTGAAAAGCCGCATCAAGGCGGTGCGGGATGCCTGCAAGAAGGGTCTGGAGCGGAGACTGAAAAGCTTCGCCGATACCAGCCGGCTGCTGCTGGAGGATATGGATGGGATCCTGGATGCTACCCGGGGTATGGTCGATCTGGTGCGCCGCTTCGGTAAGGAATATGACCGGGCGAAAAAGGCCAGAAGGATCCTGGACTTTGGAGATCTGGAGCATAAGATGCTGGATCTTCTTCTGGGAAAGAGCCGTTCGGGTCCCACATCGGCAGCCGCCGAGATCGGAAACCGCTTCCGTGAGATCATGGTGGACGAGTACCAGGATTCCAACGCGGTGCAGGACAAGATCTTTGCTGCGCTTACTGCCAAGCGGAACAACTGCTTTATGGTAGGCGATGTGAAGCAATCCATCTACCAGTTCCGCCTGGCAGACCCTAAGATTTTTCTGCAAAAGTACAATGATTACGCCCCCGAAGCGGAAGCTGCCGATGGGGAAGGCCGGAAGGTCATGCTTTCCCGGAATTTCCGCTCCGACGGCGCGGTGCTTTCCGGTGTTAACGACATCTTCCGCCTGTGTATGAGCGATGCGGTGGGCGGCCTGGTGTATGGCGACGACGAAGCGCTCCATGACGAAAATATCCACACGGAGCTGGGAGAAGCCAATGTGGAGTTGCTTGCCATCCCGGTTTCGGATTCTCAGTATGAAGAGGAAGCCAATGTGGTGGCAGACCGGATCTGTGAGCTTCTGGACGGCAGCCATAAGATCCGCAGAGGAGATGCTCTGGATGCGATCCGTCCGGAGGATATTGCGATTTTGCTCCGTTCTCCCGGCTCTACGGGCTTTTACTTCCAGCGAGCCTTGGCTGAGCGGGGGATCCGATGCGTCAGCGGTGGCGGTGACGATCTGCTGAAGACCGAAGAGATCAGCGCCATGCGCGCGGTTCTGCAGACCATCAGCAACCCCCGGCAGGATATTCCGCTGCTGGCTGCTATGACCGGCCCGGCCTTCTGCTTTACCGCGGATGAGCTTGCGATGATCCGATCTAACCACCGCAAGGGCAGCATTTACGATGCGGTGGCAGCAAGTGAGGACGAAAAATGCCGCCGTTTCCTTGAGGATCTGCGCTTTCTGCGCAGGCAAGCCCGGCTGCAGCCGCTGGTAGAACTGCTGGAGCTGATCCTGTCCCGCACCAGATTGGATAGCCTGTATGCCGCCAAGGCCGGCGGACAAAGCAAAAGGGCGAATCTGCAGGCATTTTATCAGCTGGCTGCGGATTTCGAAGCCAACGGTCGGCGGGATCTGGAGCAATTTTTGGAGCATCTGGAGGCTATGGAAGAAAAAGGCCTCATCGCTGCCGGAGAGCAAAGCGCTGCCGGTGCGGTGACGCTGATGAGTATCCACAAGTCCAAGGGTCTGGAATTCCCGGTGGTCTTCGTGTCCAACCTTTCCAAGGCCTTCAATAAGGAAAGTGCCAGAGGGCAGGTCCTGTGCGACCAGGATCTTGGGCTGGGACTATCCGCGGTGGATACCAAAAACCGCCTGCGCTATCCTACTGTTGCCAAGCGCGGTATTAGTGTCAAGACCCTGGCAGACGGCCTTTCGGAAGAAATGCGGGTGCTGTATGTGGCGCTGACAAGACCCAAAGACCGCCTCATCATGACCTATGCCTCCGGTACATTGGAGAAGGATATCATTTCTCTTGTCTCCCGGATGGATATGGGCATTCCGCAGCTGCTTACCCAGGATGCGTCCTGCCCCGGTGATTGGGTGCTGATGGCCGCGCTGCAGCGGACAGAGGCGGGTGAGCTGTTCCGCCTGGGCGGAAAGCCTGAGCAGACACAGCCGGGAAAATATCCCTGGCAGATCCGTGTGCGGGAAGCCCACGGGGCTGGACCCGTGGCTGTTACTGAGGAAAAAGTTACCCGGGGGATCCCTGAGGAACAGCTGGCGCAGCTGAAGCAGGGGATCACTTTCCGCTATCCGCACCTGGCAGCCACCGCGGCGCCCTCCAAGCAGACCGCTACCCAGCGAAAAGGCAGGGAAAAGGATGCGGAGGTTTCTGAGAATGCTCCCGAGCGCCTTCCCGGCCCCAGGACCTGGCGTAGGGCGATGTTTGGCAAAACCGGCACCTCCGCTGCGGAGTCGGGTACTGCCACCCACACGGTCATGCAGTATCTGGACTTTGAAAACTGCGGCGATGAAGCTGCGGTGGAAGCGCAGGTACGCCTGCTTGCGAAGATGGGGACGCTGACACTTGAGCAGGCGCAGATGGTCAACTGTGGCTGGATCGCCCGATTCTTTGAAACCGAGCTTGGGAAAAAGCTTCGCGGCCCCGGTCAGCTTCTGCGGGAATTCAAGTTCTCCATCCTGGACGATGGAGAAAACTACGATCCTGCTTTGGTGGAGGAAAAGATCCTCCTGCAGGGCGTTGTGGACTGTGCCCTTGTGGAGCCGGACGGGATCACCGTGGTGGACTTCAAGACAGACTATGTCACAGAGGATACAGTGGCTGCCCGGACGGAGCATTACCGCCCCCAGGTGCTGGCCTATGCCGATGCCCTGCGCAGGATCTATGGCTTACCCATCAAGGCAGCGTACCTTTACTATTTCCGTTTGGGAACTTCGGTAATGGTGAAGTGATGTTAGCTTTTTTAACATTAATTCTACTTTTTTTGACACGGATGAGTGGTTTGTGAGGTGGATTCCGGTAGATCATTGTGCTACCATATGAGCGCACATGATACGGCAAAAGGATGCGCTATTGCCGTGCGATGCATATTCTTTTTAACCGGAGGGATCTGTATGGAAATTTTCGCAGAGCAACTGCAACAATTAAGAAGGAAAGCTGGTATGTCTCAGGAGGAGCTGGCGGAGAGACTGGATATTTCGCGCCAGACTTTATCCAAGTGGGAGCAGGGAGTGTCATCCCCGGACATTGAAAAGGCAATTGCATTGTGTAAAATTTTCGAAGTTTCGTTGGATATGTTGGTAAACGGTGAAAGATATGAAGCAAGGATAACTGCTACCGGCGCACCGGTAGAGAGAAAAGGCCCGGAGCAATGGGTCTGGGAGATCTTCTGGATCGCCATGTTTGTTTGCGGAAATGCGATGCTCATCGGTAGCTTCTATGTCATGGCAACCTCTTTTGTCATTTTACTTGCGCTTGGGATGATTTTTGTACCGATCATTATTTTCTCAGTTAAGGGAATCCTTCGCCTTGTTCGGTCGATCAAGACACATAAGATGCATAACTAAGATGTAAGAAAGCCACGCCTTTGTGAACTGCACCCCATTTGTTAGACAAGTATGATATAATACTTGTACTAAGAAATGGGGTGTTTTTCTATGCCAAAAGGAATACCGAATCAACTATATACCGGTGAGTTCAAGCAGATG
>JBGVJN010000119.1:0-13834 GCA_045129455.1 Faecousia sp.
TCTGCTTCGCTTACGATGGCCAGGCCATCGGCGTAGGCGCGGGTCAGCAGAGCCGTGTTCACTGTGTCCGTCTTGCCGGCGGCAAGGCCGACACCTGGTTCCTGCGTCAGCATCCCAAGACGCTGAATCTGCCCTTCCGGCCGGATCTGGGTCGTGCCGGCCGGGATAATGTCATCGATGGCTACATCAACGGCAACGAAGAAGATGTGTGCGCTGAGGGCATCTGGCAGAACTACTTCACCGTTCGTCCCGAGCCTCTGACCGCGGAAGAGAAGCGTGCCTGGCTGGATTCCCGGGATGCTGTGGCACTGGGCAGCGATGCTTTCTTCCCCTTCGCCGACTCCGTCAAGCGTGGTGTCGCCTCCGGCGTCAAGTACATCGCCGAGCCCGGCGGCTCCATCCGTGACGATCTGGTCATCGAGGAGTGCGACAAGCACGGCATCGTCATGGCCATCACCGGCATGAGACTGTTCCACCACTAAGCAATTCATCAAGATCCGACTTGCGGGTTGCACTGCACCAATGCCTCCCTTGTGTAAAGGGAGGTGCCCCGAAGGGGCGGAGGGATTGTCGCAGCAGGTAGTGCGAATTCGCTGAAGTTCCGGGCGAACCCAAAACATTGTACCGCACAATCCCTCAGTCAGCTTCGCTGACAGCTCCCTTTACACAAGGGAGCCAAGGGCGCTTCCGCGCCGGTGCAAAAGCTCAAAAACATTTACAACTATCCAGGAGGCAGACATGAATCTACTTGTCGTTGGCGGCGGTGGCAGAGAGCATGCCATCATCCGCGCCTTAAAGAAGAATCCCCAGGTGCAGACCGTCTATGCCCTGCCCGGCAACGGCGGCATCGCCGCGGATGCCGTCTGCGTGAACATCAGCGCCACGGACATCGACGGCATCGCAAGCTTCGCCGCCGGCCATTCCATCGACTATGCGGTGGTGGCACCGGATGATCCGCTGGTGCTGGGCTGCGTGGACCGGCTGACCGGCATGGGCATCCCCTGCTTCGGCCCTCAGGCCAATGCCGCCATCATCGAAGGCAGTAAGGCCTTTGCCAAGGATCTGATGAAGAAATACAGCATCCCCACCGCCTCCTATGAGATCTTTACGGAGCTGGACGCGGCGCTGCGCTATCTGGAGTCCGCCCCCATCCCCACGGTGATCAAGGCCGACGGCCTGGCCCTGGGCAAGGGCGTGATCATCGCTCAGACCCGGCAGGAAGCCAGGGAGGCCGTCACCGACATGATGGCAAACGCCAAATTCGGCAAATCCGGCTCCACCGTGGTCATCGAGGAGTTCCTCACCGGCCCGGAGGTATCCGTGCTGGCCTTTACCGACGGTAAGTGCGTCAAGCCCATGGTGTCCTCCATGGATCATAAGCGTGCCGGGGACAACGACACCGGTCTGAACACCGGCGGCATGGGCACCGTCGCCCCCAACCCCTACTATACCGACGCCGTTGCGGCCCGGTGCATGGAGGAGATCTTCCTGCCCACCATCGCCGCCATGAACGCCGAAGGCCGCACCTTCCGGGGCTGCCTGTACTTCGGCCTCATGCTCACCCCCCACGGCCCCAAGGTCATTGAGTACAACTGCCGCTTCGGCGATCCCGAGACCCAGGTGGTGCTGCCTCTGCTGGAAAGCGACCTGCTCACCGTGATGCGTGCCTGCACCGACGGCACCCTGGCGGAAACGGAGGTCAAATTCGCGGATCGTCATGCCTGCTGCGTGATCACCGCATCCGCCGGCTATCCCGAAAGCTACCAAAAGGGCTTCGAGATCACCATGACGCCCGAAGCCGCCCAAGCTACCTATGTAGCCGGCGCAAAGCTGGCAAACGGAAAGCTCCTCACCTCCGGCGGCCGTGTCACCGGCACCACCGCCATGGGCGACACCCTTGCCGAAGCGGTGAAGGAAGCTTATCGCCTTGCCGACGGCGTGGTATTTGAAAACGCCTATCGCAGAAGCGACATTGGCCAAAAAGCCCTCCAGGCAGGGAAGTAAATAGATACTGTTGCTGAAATTCTTTGGCGCGGAAGCGCCGATACCTTCCCCCCGGGGGTAGGTGGATTTTTCGGCTCGACGAAGGAGAGACGAAAAAGACGGATGAGGAACGGCGATATCTAAAGTACAAGAAGAAGCCTGTCACAGCGCAGAAACCGTTAGGTTTCCGCCCGCATTCCTCATCCGCCTCGCTGGCGCTTGGCACCTTCCCCCCGGGGGAAGGTATTACAGCGAGTTACACCGCTGCTGCGCCGACACACCAAACCACGAACACGATCCATACGATTAGATACAACGGAGGTAGACCCCCATGGTATATCGCGTTTATGCAGAAAAAAAGCAAGGTCAGACCCACGAGGCTGACAGCCTGCTGAAGGAAGCCCGGGAATTTTTGGGCCTTACCGATCTGGCAGGCATCCGTGTGCTGAACCGCTACGATGTGGAAGGCATCCAGGAAGACCTGTTCCGCTACGCCGTAGGCACGGTATTTTCCGAGCCCCAGGTGGATGATGTTTCCTATGATGTCCCCCAGGGACAGCTGGTTTTCGCCGTGGAGCCGCTGCCCGGTCAGTTTGACCAGCGGGCAGATTCCGCCGCCCAGTGCATCCAGATCCTGGGTCAGTGCGACCGTCCCACGGTACGCTCCGCCAAGGTTTATGTGGTGGAGGGTCAGCTGAAGGACGCTGACATCGCCGCGCTGAAAAAGCATGTGATCAACCCGGTGGAATGCCGGGAGGCCAGCCTGGCCATGCCCGAAACTCTGGCGATGGAGTACGCCATCCCCGATTCCGTGGCCACTGTCACCGGCTTCACCGCCATGGACGATGCCGCCCTTTCCGAGCTTCTGGAAAGCCTGGGCCTTGCCATGGATCTGGACGATCTGAAGTTCCTGCAGAATTATTTCCGTGACCAGGAGCATCGGGATCCCACCATCACCGAGATCCGGGTGGTGGACACCTACTGGTCCGACCACTGCCGCCACACCACCTTCTCCACCATTATCGACCATGTGAAGATCGACGATCCCGCTGTCCAGGCCGCCTATGAGCGTTACCTTGCCGCCCGGATCGAGGTCTACGGGGAAGAAAAGGCCGCCGCGCGTCCCCAGACGCTGATGGATGTGGCCACCATCGGCACCAAGACCCTGAAAAAGCGTGGGCTGCTGCCGGAGCTGGACGAGAGCGAGGAGATCAACGCCTGCTCCATCCATGTCACCGCCAAGGTCAACGGCGAGGACCAGGACTGGCTGCTGATGTTCAAAAACGAGACCCACAACCATCCCACGGAGATCGAGCCCTTCGGCGGCGCCGCCACCTGTATCGGCGGCTGCATCCGGGATCCTCTGTCCGGCCGTGCCTATGTTCACCAGGCCATGCGTGTCACCGGCGCTGCCGACCCCCGCAGAAGTCTGACTGAGACCCTTTCCGGCAAGCTGCCCCAGCGCAAGCTCTGCCAGACCGCTGCCGCAGGCTACTCCTCCTACGGCAATCAGATCGGCCTTGCCACCGGTCATGTGGCTGAGATCTACCATGACGGGTATGTGGCCAAGCGCCTGGAATGCGGTGCCGTTGTGGCTGCCGCACCTGCTTACAATGTGCGCCGTGAGCGCCCCGCCCCCGGAGATGTGATCATCCTGCTGGGTGGCCGTACCGGACGGGACGGCATCGGCGGTGCCACCGGCTCCAGCAAGAGCCACAACATGAAATCCCTCACCACCATGGCTTCCGAGGTCCAGAAGGGCAATGCCCCCGAGGAGCGGAAGATCCAGCGCCTGTTCCGGGATCCCAAGGTCACCCGGCTGATCAAGCGCTGCAATGACTTCGGTGCCGGCGGTGTTTCCGTCGCCATCGGCGAGCTGGCCGACGGCCTGCGCATCGATCTGGATGCGGTACGCAAGAAGTACGACGGTCTGGACGGCACGGAGCTGGCCATCTCCGAATCCCAGGAGCGCATGGCGGTCGTGGTGGCTGCGGAGGACGCGGATACCTTTATCGCCCATGCCCAGGCGGAAAATCTGGAAGCCTACCGGGTGGCCGTGGTCACCGAAGAGGCCCGGATGGTCATGCAGTGGAAGGGCGTTGAGATCGCCAACCTTTCCCGTGCCTTCCTGGATACCAACGGTGCCAGCAAGCACGCGGATGTCCATGTAACTTCCAAGGATCTGTCCCAGCTGAGCAAGGCCCTCTACGGCAGCCTGGAGGAAATGGCCGCAGATCTGAAGACCGCCAGCCGCAGAGGTTTGACCGAGCGCTTCGACGGCTCCATCGGCACCGGCTCGGTACTGATGCCCTTCGGCGGCAAAACGCAGCGCACCCCTGCCCAGACCATGGCCGCGCTGCTGCCCACCCTGCCGGGTCAGACTACCACCCAGGCTAGCGTCATGGCCTACGGCTGTGACCCCGACCACATGACCATCGATCCCTACACCGGCGCTCATGCCGCCATTTACAGTAGCGTTGCCAAGCTGGTGGCTGCCGGCGCTGACTATAAGAAGGCCTACCTTTCCCTCCAGGAATTCTTCGAGAAGCTGCGCACAGAGCCTCAGCGTTGGGGCAAGCCCTTCGCCGCTCTGCTTGGCGCTCTGGATGCCCAGCTGGAGCTGGGTGCCGCGGCCATCGGCGGCAAGGACTCCATGTCCGGCACCTTCCTTGACAAGGATGTGCCTCCCACGGTGATCTCCTTCGCCATCGCCCCTGTGGACGAGACGGAGGTGCTGACCCCCGAATTCAAGGAAGCCGGCCATCCCGTGTACCTCTTCGGACCCACCGACGAGACCGCCGAGAGCCTGAAGGCCGCCTGGGAAGCTTTCCATCAGCTGCATAAGGACGGCAAGGTCAAGGCCGCCTGGGCCGTGGAGCATGGCATCGGCGAGGCCGTGATGAAGATGTCCTTCGGCAACAACATCGGCTTTGCATCCACAGAAGATCTGGGCGAGAACTGGCACCTGCCCCTGTGGGGCTTCCTGGTAGCCGAGCTGACCCAGGAGGTGCAGATCCCCGGCGTCATGAAGATCGGCCAGACTACCGAAGAGCCTGCCATCACCCTGGGCAGCGACTCCGCTTCCATCCGGGAGCTGCTGGCGCTGAATGAAGCTACCCTGGAGAAGGTATATCCCACTCAGGTCAAGGAAACAGAAGCACAAATGCCCGTCTTCGGTTACACCGGCGGCTGCACCGCCGCGCCTACCGTCAAGGTGGCCAAGCCCAAGGTGCTGATCCCCGTCTTCCCCGGCACCAACTGCGAGTACGATTCCGCCCGGGCCATGGCATCCGCCGGCGCCGATCCGGAGATCTTCGTCATCCGCAATCTCAGCGCTGAGGATGTGAGTCGCAGCGTGGAGCAGTTCGCCCAAAAGATCGGCCAGAGCCAGATGATCTTCATCCCCGGCGGCTTCTCCGGCGGCGACGAGCCCGACGGCAGCGCCAAGTTCATCACCGCGTTCTTCCGGAATCCTGCCATCAAGGAGCAGGTAACGAAGCTGCTGGACGACCGGGACGGTCTGATGCTGGGCATCTGCAACGGCTTCCAGGCGCTGATCAAGCTGGGTCTTGTGCCCTTCGGCAAGATCCTGGACACCGACGAAAACTGCCCCACCCTCACCTACAACAACATTGCCCGCCACCAGTCCATGATGGTCCGCACCCGTGTGTGTACCAACAATTCCCCCTGGCTGGCCGGCGCCGAGGTGGGTCAGATCTACAATGTTCCCATCTCCCACGGCGAGGGTCGCTTCTACGCATCTGCCGAGCTTGCCCTGCAGCTGGCTGCCAACGGCCAGATCGCTACCCAGTATGTGGATCTTGAGGGCAATCCCACCATGGACACCGCCTTCAACCCCAACGGCTCCCTGTTCGCCATCGAGGGCATCACCTCCCCCGACGGCCGCGTGCTGGGCAAGATGGGCCACAGCGAGCGCTGGCAGAAGGGCCTGTACCGCAATGTCCCCGACGAATACGATATGAAGCTGTTCGCCTCCGCAGTAAAATATTTTAAGTAAGACAAAGGGCGCACCCACAGGTGCGCCCTTTGTTACTTTTAATAAACGCCCTCATTATTGACACACCGCAAAAACCGTGTTATACTAATTGCGCAGAATCAGTTATAAATATTTTTGTTCTGTTGTTCATTTTCTGCAAGCCTAGGTGCAACATTATTTGCAGAATGCCGCGGTATTGAATTTGAAATGCATTATTTGACGTAATCGGAGAAAAAGGATGAAATACATTTATGCTTCCCTTATCGCTGGGCTAGTTACTGCAATATCGTTTCTTGTTGCCGCACACTGGTCTGGTACAGGCTTAGATACATGGCCATTTGTTCTAGTCAATATCTTTATAACCGTATTCCTTTTTTGTATTTCGCAAAACAAAAAAGATAAAGATGATTAGTATCATCCTGCAAACAGGGCGCACCCACAGGTGCGCCCTTTCTTTTTTTGCTGTTCAGATTGGAAACTGTCATCCCGACTTGTTGCCAGCGCCCGCAGGGCGCAAATGGCTTCCCTCAGGGGAAGGTATGGGCGCTGAGGCGCATTTTTACGGATGTTGTCGGGCGGTTGTTTTGTGTTCCGGGCCGGTTTCGTGGGTTTTCCCTTTCCCCGGGCCGTAGAATAGGTATCACCATCTACGAAGGAGGAATGGCAATGCAATGCCAAAAGCTGAAGACCTATATGGAGACCGGAAGGGTGGTGTTTCTGCCCACAGGCGCCATCAAGCCCAATCCCAGGCAGCCTCGGAAGGTCTTTCAGCCGGAGGCGCTGGACGAGCTGGCCGAATCCATCCGCCGTCACGGGATTCTGCAGCCCCTTTCCGTGCGCAAGACCGTCAGCGGCTATGAGCTGATCGCCGGAGAGCGTCGGTTGCGGGCCTCCATTGCCGCAGGGCTGACGGAGGTGCCCTGCCTGGTGATGAGAATGGACGACGGGGAATCGGGCATCGCCGCCATTTTGGAGAATCTGCAGCGGCAGGATCTGGATTTTATCGAGGAGGCAGAGGGCATCTGCGCCCTCATGGAGTCCTGCGCCCTCAGCCAGGAGCAGGCGGCACGGGTGCTGGGGAAAAGTCAGAGCGCCATTGCCAACAAGCTGCGGCTGCTGCGCCATTCTCCACCGGTGCTGGAGGCTTTGCGCAAGGCTTCCCTTACGGAGCGCCACGCCCGGGCGCTGCTGAAGCTGCCCTCCGAGACCCAGAAGCTGACGGTGATCAGCGTCATCGCCCGGCAGGAGCTGAGCGTCGCCCAGACAGAAAAGTATATCGCACAGCTGCTGGAGGACCCGAAAGAGCCGGCGAAAAAGGTCCAGGTGCATACCTTTTTGAATCATCTGACCCAATCCCTGCAAAAGATCCAGCTTTCCGGGATCCCGGCGGTGTCGGAGCGGAAGGAGACCGACCGCCAGATCGTGCTGACCATCACCATTCCGAAATAATGCGATATTCTCAAATGGGCAACCATGTAAAAGCATGTCATTCCGAGGACGGCTATGCCGTCCGTGGGAATCTCCCGGTGGGGTGTCATCTCTATTGCAGTCCCTATGTAGCCGCAAGATTGTACCGGGAGATCGCCGCGTCGCTTCGCTCCTCGCGATGACATATCTCCGGTGCAGCACGGCGCACTGTACACCTGTCTGCATATAAAGAAGCCGGGGGACGGTCGTCCCCCGGTTTTTAGTCGTCAATATCCGGCCATTGCCAGGCATTCTGGGCAATGGCGGCGGCAATATTCCAGCTGCGAAGATCCTCAGATAGCGGTGCTTCCCGGCCATTCAGCTCCCGGCGGGCCATAGCCGCGATATCCTCATCCCCATCCTGGGTCAGCTGGGCGATATAGGGCAATACACTGTCGGAAAGCTCTCCCAGATACGCCACATCCACCGTCTGCAGCTGCCCGGTCTGGTAGGCATGGACATTGTAGCTTGCCACCACCGTATCCACATCCACCCATGCGGTCAGCGCGCCCAGCAGCAGACCCGCAAGCATCACCGCCTTCATATAGGGCAGCTTCGGCAGGAACAGCCAGATGCTCACGATCACCGCGGTGATGCCGAAGAACACCTCGATCACGCAGGTCAGCACCCGCAGCCGGGTCAGGCCGTAACCATCGATATACAGCACCATCTTCGCCCCGGAGGCGGCCACGAAAAACACGGTCATCACGCCCACGAACAGGCACAAGGCTCTCGTCAGCTTCCCGACTCTGCCGTTTTCCTTCTTCACCAGCCCCACCGCACCGGTCATGATGGCCAGATTGATGGCGCACAGCCAGGCCATATCGAAAAATCCCCGGCGGGCATACTGGGCCATAGTGTAATCCTCCGGCAGGATGCCGGCAAAGCCGCCTACAAAATAGGCCAGCTGGCTGAACAGGTACACACCGTACACCGCGCCCACGCAGATCAGCACCGTATTCACCGTCAGCGGATGCACTTTTCCGTTTTTCACCGGTGCCGGGGCTTCCTTGGGGTTATGGTGCAGCGCCACCGAAGCCGTATAGAGGATCACGCCCATGGGCGCTCCGAAGATCGCCGCCACCAGCGGCTCTCCCATATCCACCTCCGGCAGCTTCGCCACCAGGCCCTCAAAAGCCGCGTCCGCGGAGGTCAAAAAGGCGATGAGGATCGCCACCACGGGCACCGCGATCAGCAGGCCGCCCAGCACCGCGCCCCGATCCTTGCCCCCACAGGCAGGATCTTTTCGGGCATCGTTCAGCCCCCGGAAGGCCTCGGGCATCTTACCGATACCAAGATAGAAGAACGCCCGGAAGCAATCTGCCAGGGAGGTGACTCCCGCCGGGCTGCGCCGGTTCTGGCCTGCCAGCAGGCAAAGTCCCAGGGTGCCGGACACCAGCAAAAAGCAAAGCATCACGAATTTGACAAATCCATCCTCAGACCGCACAAAGGACAGGGCGATGACGCCGCTCAAGGCCAGCAGCGTGCCGCTATAGCCGGTGAGCTTATGTCCCCGGCGCAGAAGGTAGCCGGTCATGATCCCCAGGCACGCCAGGCAGATCACAGAAAAGCCCAGGGCGAGGTCCGTATACAGCAGCATATCCGCCAGCAGAATACCCAGGATCAGCAGCACTGGCGCCAGCAGCAGCTCCCCTTTTCCCGCCGGAAACCGGGGAGTTACCTCATGTGGCTGCATAAAACCCGTCTCAAAGGGCAGCTTATTCTCTTCCATCAGCGCTTCCTCCTTTCCGCGACTCACCGCTTCCACGGATCGTCATCCTCCACATACTCCAAAAGGTCTCCCGGCTGGCACTTCAGCTCCCGGCAGATGGCCTCCAGGGTGCTCATGCGCACCGCCTTGGCCTTGCCGGTCTTGAGGATCGACAGATTCGCCGGGGTCAGGTCGATCCGCTGGGCAAGCTCCGCAGAGGTCATCTTCCGCTTGGCCAGCATCATATCCAGATTCACAATGATCGCCATAGCCCCACCTCAGATCGTAAGATCGTTTTCTTCCCGGATGGCCACGGCCTTATCCATCACCCGGGCCACCACGCTGACCATCAGACAGGCAAAGGCCATGATGACCACCAAAAATATCAGCGGCAGATAGCACACCGAAGCCGGGACGCACAGCAGACTGACACCGCCGCAGCACCACTGGATCCGGCGGATCCGCAGCACATTTTCCCGGGTGAACACCTGCAGCGCCAGGATGCTCTTCATCAGCCACTCGATGTTCCAAAGAGCCACAAAGATCACCGCGGCGCAGCAGTAAAAGGCCGCCATGATCCCCTGCTGATCCAGCTGCGTCAGCATCCGGATGCTGCAATACCACCGCAGGATCGCCGGCAGGAAAAACAAAAGGGCAAATACCAGCAGGGCTACGCCCCGGTTGACCCAAAGGGCAATTTTCGTATGCAGATCGTGTTCGTGCATGAGTCAGCACCTCCTTGTAAGTGGAATATAGCACCATTATTATCGTTTGTCAATAATTTTTTATTGGGATTCGTATAAGAATACCCCCTTCGTGAGTTTCCGAAGGGGGTAAAAGCTTATTTTGCGTATTCCACAGCCTTGGTCTCGCGGATGACGTTGACCTTGATCTGGCCGGGGTATTCCAGCTCGGACTCGATCTTCTTGGCAACTTCTCTTGCCAGGAGGATCATATTGTCCTCGGTGACCACCTCGGGCTTGACCATGATGCGCACCTCGCGGCCTGCCTGGATAGCGAAGGCCTTGTCCACGCCGGGGTAGGAACCGGTCAGCTCCTCCAGCTTCTGCAGCCGGCGGATGTAGTTCTCCACATTCTCGCGGCGGGCGCCGGGACGGGCGGCGGATACGGCATCGGCAGCCTGGACCAGCACGGCGATGATGGTCTTGGGCTCCACATCACCATGGTGTGCCTCGATGGCGTTGACCACCACGGGATTTTCCTTGTACTTCCGGGCGATATCGGCACCCAGCTGCACATGGCTGCCCTCCACCTCATGGTCGATGGACTTGCCCAGGTCATGCAGCAGACCCGCGCGCTTTGCCAGTGCGGGATCCACACCCAGCTCGGCAGCCATGAGGCCTGCGATATGAGCCACCTCGATGGAGTGGTTCAGCACATTCTGGCCATAGGAGGTGCGGTACTTCTGGCGGCCCAGGATCTTCACCAGCTCGGGGTTCAGATTGTGGACGCCGGTCTCGTAGCAGGCACGCTCGCCTTCCTCGCGGATGGTGCGGTCCACATCCTTGCGGGCCTTTTCCACCATATCCTCGATGCGGGTGGGATGGATACGGCCGTCAGCGATCAGCTTCTCCAGCGCCAGACGGGCGATCTCCCGGCGGACAGGATCGAAGCTGGAAACGGTGATGGCTTCGGGGGTATCGTCGATGATCAGATCCACACCGGTGATGGTCTCCAAGGTGCGGATATTGCGGCCCTCACGGCCGATGATGCGACCCTTCATCTCATCGTTGGGCAATGCCACAACGGAAACGGTGGCCTCAGCGGCATGATCGGCAGCGCAGCGCTGGATGGCGATGGACAGCACTTCCCGTGCCTTCTCATCAGCCTCTTCCTTCATCTGGGCCTCGATCTCCTTGATCTTCAGAGCGGTCTCGTGACGGACCTCGTCCTCCACGCTCTGCAGCAGCTGCTGCTTTGCCTGCTCCTGGGTCAGACCGGAGATAGCTTCCAGTGCCTTCATCTGGGCAGCCTTGGCCTGCTCGGCCTCTGCCTGGGTCTCGGCCACCTTCTGCAGCTTCTTGGCCAGCTCCTCTTCCTTGTGCTCAAAGGCTTCGGTCTTCTTGTCCAGAGTGGTTTCCTTCTGCTCCAGGCGGCGCTCCTGCTTGGAAAGCTCAGCCCGGCGCTCCTTGACTTCCTTTTCGTACTCTGTGCGTGATTTATGGATCTCGTCCTTGGCTTCCAGAAGCATTTCCTTCTTGCGGCTCTCACCGCTGCGGATGGCTTCATTGATCAGACGGGTGGCTTCCATCTCAGCGGAGCCGATCTCCCGTTCGGCGACCTTCTTGCGGTACACGATGCCCATGCCAAAACCGGCGGCAAGTCCCACAACGGCGACAACGACGATCAAAATGATTTCGTACAATCCAAGTTCCATAACCCTGATACGCACCTCCTTCATAAAAATTGGCAATGGCGAAGGGGTGGCGCACTGGGCCCCATGTGCAATATTTCGTTTTCTGTGACGGCGGAAAGCTCCGCCCATACAAACAAAAACGCCCTGGGGCGCAAAACGCATATCCCCGGCAGCACTGCCGGTTATCCATGAAACGCCGGCAGGAAAGGCTGTCCTGTCACGGCGCACACTATACCGAAGTTATTGTACCTGTGAAACAGTGGAATGTCAAGGGGTATTCCGCAATTTCACCCGTTGCCAACGGCGTTTTCATTGACAGAACCCGCCATCCGTGGTACAATAATCCAGAATTTGCGGATGTGGTGGAATTGGTAGACTCATTGGATTTCGGTGCTGTCACCTCAGGGAAGGTTTTGTAAGTATTGCCGGGAGGTACGTTCCATGATAAAAACACATACACAGCGGGCGTTTGTCTGTTTGATGATACCTATTATTCACATTGCTGCATTTTTTGTTTTTGGTTTCCTCGCCACAATAACGGAATTTCCTACAAACCGCAGCGGAATTTACCTGGTTTTTTGTACGATTGGCATATTGTTTATGCTGACCTTCCCATTGGTACAGTTGGGCAGCGGGATCGGAAGCATCGTGCATCAGGTTAAAGCTTTGAATAACCAGGAATCAAAGGTGAAAAACGGTATTATGATGGCTGTGTCTATCCTGTATTTTGTTGCAGTGATTCTTTACTGCAATCAGCTTTGGACTGGAATGATGTCTGTATGAAGCATTGATTTTTGTTGCCAGTGTGCAATTAGTTCTCTAAAAGCAGGCTTGCCTGTTTTTAGAAATTGTGGGTTAAGCGAAACGCTCCACCTCGGATACCTCTCCGTGTAAAAATCAGAGGTACAAAAGAATATGCGGGCATGGTGGAATTGGTAGACTCAGGGGATTTAGGTGCTGTCACCTCAGTGAAGGTTTTTCCGTCCCGTTGTCATTGCGAACCAGTCCGCAGACTGGTGTGGCAATCCGTTCTCTAAAAGCAGGCTCGCCTGTTTTTATAAATCGTGGATCAGGCTAGGTGCCCCACCTCGGATCCCTCTCCGTGTAAAAATCAGAGGCACAAAAGAATATGCGGGCATGATGGAACTGGCAGACATGCAAGATTTAGGTTCTTGTGCAGAGATGCGTTGGGGTTCAAATCCCCATGCCCGCACCACATAACAGCGGTTTTACCGCAAAAGCCGCAGTCCTGCGGCTTTTTTAGTTACATAAGGAGAGAAGATATGAATTATGATCCGGAATTAAACTTCGCAATTGAATTTAATCTATCAAGAGCCGGGATGGTTAAAGAAATTCGTACTGAATTTGATATATTAAGAATTTGTTTTACTCAACTAAATGAGCTGGATTCTGAATATTCCCCTTGTATCGAACGTATCATAATAATGCCGCTACGCAAGCTTTTATGTGAAAGAAATTCTGTGCTGTTACAAATCTGTCCCGATTTTAAAATGCTCCCTCTGCATGGTCCATGGATAGAGTTAGACGGAAATTTAAATATGATTCGCCCTCCTTTAGCGTTCACAAAGGCTTCTTCTTGGATACCTCTATCTGATTGGCTCACAACAAAGGTTGCATACTTCAACAGAACCACGGAGGATTTACCTGCACACATTCCCACATATGTATTCGAACTTATTCTAAACAAACTAAACAAGAGTGAAAAAGGGATTCTGCAAAATCTGTTCGAGCTTCGTGAAATTGAAATGCATGGTCAAAAAACATCTTCCTATTTCAGAAAAACTGAAGAAGATACTGTAGCTAATCAGGAGATTTATGATTTGTTAAAAAAAGCAAATTACTATGATTTAAGCATTTACAATTTTATCAAACATCTTTCTGACAAACGTGGTGCACATATTGATGTTGGGCATGGACCGGTTATTGAACTTGTAAACCAAAAAGACAACAATGGTCATAATTTAATATTGTGTTTTGCTATCCAATTGATATGGGCCGTAAAAAACCAGATTCCTGAGCTTTCTGATTATTGGCCAGAAATGAACGCTGCCATTACTCCAATTATAAAGTAAAATTCATCGAAAGAGCACGGAGATCAAGGATCGGAGGTTGTATGAGAGATATTAAAGTTTGATCCATTACAAAAACCTTTATGGTGGCACATAGGAAAGCAGTTCAATACCATCAATGATGCAAAGACGCAGATTTCCTTGCATCCAAATTATTTATCAGAGAAAGGTTGTAGAGTGGGAAGGTGGGCTGATTTTCGAACAGAAAA
>JBGVJN010000120.1:0-8758 GCA_045129455.1 Faecousia sp.
AGCCGGATGCTCTGCTTGCCACAGACATGGCAAACACGGGCAGCTTTTCGCCGCACCAAAGGCTCCCTTGTGTAAAGGGAGCTGTCAAAAATCTATTTGATTTTTGACTGAGGGATTGTCGTTGCACAAGAAGTGCTTGTATGATAGTATGTTAGTGAACAGTTCACAAAACTTGAATTTGACGAAATGCTGATGTAATAATATTAGACAGTGGTGGTGACTTGGATGAACCGTAACACAATGCAATATTATCTTAAAATTGTTCGCAAAGGCTATAAAAATATTTCTGCTCCTTTGGGACTGGCAACTTTTGTGTTGTTAGCATTGACGGGGTTGTTTGCATTTGTGCTGTTAGTTTACGAACCTGCAAATGAATGGCATACTACCACATTTACATTATCTCATTATGAATATCGATATTCACGCGGCGGAGGCGTGCTGGATTTGTATACAACAGACGGCAGATGTTATGCGCTTAATCAAAACGAGGAAACAATACGGTATCAACTGAAAAAAGGCCAGCAGTATAATGCGGTGTATTCCGATGATTTCTTCCACGATATCATTAAGGGACTATCTGATAGAGAGGGCGAATATCTAAATGCTGATGAAATGCGAAAGTCACATACAACAGAGCGTCTTTGGTTTAGTATACTGTTGGTGCTTTGTATTTTAATTTTTCTAATATCTAATTCTGTCTATGCAATTTCTTGTATTCGAGCCGAAGAAAAGAAAAGGCGGAAACGCATAAGTAAAAGGAAATGAACAGTTAGCCAAATTCCAATTTGTCTAACAGTTACGCACCGCACCAAAGCCTCCCTTGTGTAAAGGGAGGTGGCGCGGCGAAGCCGTGACGGAGGGATTGTGCGGTAGGCACTTGTTCTATTGCGGGTCTTCTGCGAAATCGTACTGCGGTAACAATCCCTCAGTCAAAAATCAGAAGATTTTTGACAGCTCCCTTTACACAAGGGAGCCTTCGCCCTGTTGCGCAACTGCATAAAGAATGCCTGCACAGCTCCCACAAAGGGCCTGTGCAGGCATCTGTTATTTTGTTCTGCGATTCTCCGTTACGGACATCACACTTTCGCTGTCGGACTTTTCTGCTTTGGGGGAAGGACTTGAAAGGCCGGCCCCAGTGCGAAGCCAGGGTAGAAAGCATGCTGGGAGGTTGGAGCGAGTTGAATAATGGTCTCTGCCAACAGCGAAGATGTAAATAATCTTAGCACCTTGCGAGCACCCCCCGTTCTACAATTTCATAGGGTTTCATTGACTTACCGAAAGCACCGTGATAGGATGGTGATATTAGAGTAACTACGCGTTTTTACAAAGGAGGCAAGCTTATGTTCCGGATCAATGTAACTGATTTGCGGGCAACAGATAATATGGTCCCCCTCAACGGTCGGATACGCTGGAAGCATCCCAATGGCACCATCTTTGACGGGGAATGGAGAGAGGGTATCCCCCACGGGGAAATGACATTGACCTTTCCTGACGGTTCCTGCCTTACCGCAAGCTTCTTTCAAGGTTTGATCCAGGGTCATATGGTTCTTGAACAAGCGGATGGCTTTTATCTTGAAGGCGAATGCAGCGACGGCAAACTGTATGGGTTAGGATATGCCTGTTGGCCGGATGGATGCTCCTATGAAGGCAACTTTTCCGATGGATTGCGTTCCGGAAAGGGAACCATGCGCTATCCCGATGGTTCCTTCTACGAAGGTTACTGGTATAAAGACCTGCGTAACGGTAAAGGAACCTTAACCTTCCCTGATGGCGCTTGTTACCAAGGTATGTTTCAAGATGATGTAAAAAATGGTCAAGGTGTTCTGTCTTACAGCGATGGGCGGCATTACGAAGGTGAATGGAAGGATGGAAAAATACACGGACAGGGTGTTTTTACATGGCCGGACAAATGTCGCTATGAGGGCGAATTTCAAAATGAAAAACGAAACGGACAGGGCGTATTCACCTGGTCGGATCAATCCTGCTATGAGGGCGAATATAAAGACGACCTGCGCTGTGGCTACGGGATTTTTACAGACGCCTGGGGCGGGCGCTACGAAGGCCAGTGGAAAAAGGACGTTGTCTGGGGTAAAGGCCGCAAAGTGTGGCATGATTTTTCTGTATATGACGGACAGTGGCGCCAGGATGTTCCTCACGGAAAAGGCGTGAGTACCTGGCCCAACGGCGAATCCTATACAGGATATCGCCACAATGGTGAATTTACCGGCTGGGGCACATACATTGATTCTGCTGGGAAGCAGTACAGAGGCTTTTGGTTTGATGGAAACCTGCTGTTTCATAAACAAGCGCCAAGACCTGGCAGTCAGTTTGCTATCACAGGTCATGGGAAACGGCAATATGCCAACTATCGTTATGAAGGTGACTTTCGTGATGGTATATGGGAAGGTTATGGCGTAGCGGACTGGAACAATGGCGCTCATTATGAAGGCGAGTGGAAAAACGATCTTAGGCATGGCTACGGTGTCATGATCCAATCAAACGGTGTCCGTTATGAGGGACAGTGGAAATCCGGAAAGCACCACGGCCACGGTAGTTACACCGGCCCGGATCACGATTTTGAAGGAGAATTCGTAAACGGAAAGCGACATGGTCAAGGTGTCACACGCTTTAAAAGCGGTAATGTTTATGAAGGACCTTACGAAAATGACAAAAAGCACGGCAAGGGTGTCATTACCTTCGCCAATGGTACACGGCTGATCTGTACCCACGAAAATGGTGAGATCGTAGGTGAGGGCGAAAAGTACTATTCCGATGGCGCTGTTTACAAGGGAGAGCTGAGTCACAACGGTCTTCCCCATGGTAGGGGCGTGTGGGAACTTACGGATGGCAGCCGATACGAGGGGGACCACGATATGGGCTTCCGTCATGGTAAGGGGGTACTGATCCTGCCCGATGGCACCCGGCAAGAGGGACTATTTGAAAAGGATAATTATGTTGGCCCGGAAGCCATCGACGAATAAAAAAGGAACCCCGAGGGGTTCCTTTTTTGCGCTTATTTTGCGTTAAACACATACCGGTCCAGGCGGTGGAAGGCCTCCTGTACCCTTGCGTGGGGCAGTGCCAGATTGATGCGCATATGGCAGTTTCCGTGGAACATCCGCCCATCCTGGAGGGCTACGCCCACATCCCAGCAGGCCTTTTCCATATCCTCGATGGTCTTGCCGTGCGCTTTGCACCATTCGGTGCAATCCACGAAGAGCATATAAGTACCCTGGGGCTTACTGACGGTCACGCCGGGAAAATGCTCCCGGATGTAATCGCAGGCGAAGTCCACATTCTCCGTCAGCACCTGCCGCAGTTCATCCAGCCACTGGTGACCTTCCGGGGTATAGGCGCCGATCAGCGCGTGCATGGACAGTACATTCATGCTGTTGCAGTGGCTCAGAGAGATCTCCTTTTCCAGCCGGTGGCGCAGCCGGGTGTCATAGACGATGGAGTAGCTGCCCACCAGACCTGCCAGATTGAAGGTCTTGCTGGGGGCGTACATGGCGATGGTACGCATTTTCGCGTCCTCGCTGATGCTTTGTGTGGGGATATGCTTATGGTCTGCCAGAATGAGGTCCGACCAGATCTCGTCGGAGATGACAGTGACATCGTACTTTTTGAAAAGCTCCATGGCTTGCTCCAGCTCCCACCGCTCCCAGACTCTGCCGCAGGGATTGTGGGGGCTGCAGAACACGGTGGCGTGGATCTTTTCCTCCCGAAGCTTCCGCTCCATATCCGCAAAATCCATGCGCCAGATGCCGTCACTGTCCAAAACCAGCGGAGAATGGACGATACGGTAGCCGTTATCCTCCAGAGCGTGGGTAAAGCCGATATAGGTGGGGGAATGGAGCAGTACCTTATCACCACGGGAGCAGAGGGTATTCAATGCGCTGATGACACCCGCCAGCACGCCGTTGGCATAGCCGATATGCTCCTGCCGCAGCCCGGTGACACCGTTGCGGCTTTCCTGCCAGCGGAAGATGGCATCGTAGTACTCCTGCCGGGGCGCGAAATAGCCGTAGGCAGGATGCTGCGTCCGCCGGAGGATGGCCTGGGGGATGGTGGGTACGGTGGGGAAGTTCATATCTGCCACCCACATGGGGATCAGATCGAAACCGTCCTTGGGCGCGCCGGGTGCGCCGGGATTGCCGGGAGCGTCCACGGCGATGGCATCCATGCCATGCCGGTCCATAATGGAAGTGAAATCATACTTCATGGGAGAAGCCTCCTTTGTAAATCTCTTATTCCTCCGACCAGGCGGCAGCCCGGGCGACGGCCTTCTTCCAGCCTTCCAGCCGCTTCTGCCGCTGGGCCTGCTCCAGTTGGGGGGCGAAGATCCGATCCACGGACCAATTCTTTTGGATCTCGGCGGTATCCTTCCAGTAGCCTACGGCCAGGCCTGCCAGATACGCCGCACCCATGGCTGTAGTCTCCACGCATCTGGGGCGCAGCACCGGCGCGGCATTCAGATCCGCCTGGGTCTGGGCCAGATAATTGTTGGCTGCGGCACCGCCGTCGATCTTCAGGCCTGTCAGTGCCATGCCGGCGTCCGCTTCCATGGCCGACAGAACATCATTCACCTGGTAGGCGATGGAATCCAGGGTGGCACGGATGATGTGATATTTATTGACACTTCTGGTCAGACCCATGATGCAGCCCCGGGCATAGGCATCCCAGTAGGGTGCGCCGAGACCTGTGAAGGCGGGGACCACATAGCAGCCGTTGGTATCCGGGACTTTCTTCGCCATGTACTCAGAGTCGGAGGCGGACTCGATGAATCGCAGCTCATCCCGCAGCCATTGGATAGCGGCACCGGCCACGAAGATGGAACCCTCCAGGGCGTAGCTGACTTTTCCGTCCAGCCCCCAGGCGATGGTGGTCACCAGGCCGTTTTTGGAAAATACCGGTGCATTGCCGGTATTCATCAGCATAAACGCGCCGGTGCCGTAGGTGCATTTACACTCACCGGGTTGGAAGCAGGCCTGACCGAACAGAGCTGATTGCTGATCGCCGGCAGCACCCGCAATGGGAATGGGTGCGCCAAACAGCTCCGGGGCAGTATTGCCGTAGACGCAGCTGCTGGGTCTTGCCTCCGGCAGCATACCGGCGGGAATGTCCAGCAGTGCCAGGATCTGGGGATCCCACTGGAGGGTGTTGATATTGAAGAGCATGGTCCGGGAGGCGTTGGAGTAGTCGGTCACATGTACCTTTCCGCCGGTAAGCTTCCAGATCAGCCAGGTCTCCACTGTGCCGAAGAGAAGATCGCCACGACGGGCCTGCTCTCTGGCACCCGGGACATTTTCCAGGATCCAGCGGATCTTGGTGCCGGAAAAATAGGGGTCGATCACCAGGCCCGTCTTGCTGCGGATGGAATCGGTCAACCCTCTGGCCTTCAGTTGATCGCAGTAGGCAGCGGTGCGGCGGCATTGCCAGACGATGGCGTTGCATAGGGGTTTGCCTGTGTGGCGGTTCCATACCACGGTAGTCTCCCGCTGATTGGTGATGCCGATGGCGGCGATATCTCCAGGGATGGCACCGATGCTTTGCAGAGCCTGCCGCGCCACCTCCAGCTGGGTGGCGAAGATCTCCTCTGCGTCATGCTCCACCCAGCCTGGCTGGGGGAAGTGCTGGGTGAATTCTTTCTGCGCTACGGCGCAGATATTTCCGTCCCTGTCGAAAAGGATGCAGCGGTTGCTGGTGGTGCCGGAATCCAGTGCCATGATATATTTGCCCATGGATACGCCCTCCTGTGTGCATTTATATATTATATTGTATCACGGATCCCGGGAAGTTGCAATAGTCAGCGCAGCAGCAGTGGCTGCAGCTGCCTGCCCTCCAGGGCTGCTTGCAGCGCATCGGAGATCTGGGTGAAGTCCGCGATCAGGCTGGTAGGCTTTCCTTGGGAATCATCCTGACCGAAGGGGACGAAATAATAGTGCTTTCTGACCAACAGACGGCCGATATTTTCCGCGGCACCGGCCAGGGCGTCGTTGGTGGAGATGGCCAGGATCACCGGCCTTCCGTTGCGCAGGTGGCTCTTGGCGGCCATGGTCACCGAGGTGTCAGCGATCCCATGAGCAAGCTTTGCCAGAGTGTTCCCGGTGCAGGGAGCAATGATCAGCGCGTCCAGTAGCTTCTTCGGCCCGATAGGCTCCACCTGGGGAATGGTATACAGAGGATCACTTCCGCAGATATCCGCGGCCTTGCGGATGTGCTGCTGAGCGCTGCCGAAGCGGCTGTCGACAGTGTAGGCAGCAGGAGAGAAAATGGGGATGAGGGTATACTCCCGGGATAGCTGCTCCATCACAGGGAAGACCTCCGCATAAGTGCAAAATGACCCACACATAGCAAATCCGATGGTCATGATAAAAGCTCCTTTCCGGCCAGCGCCCGAAGTACAGCTTCCGCGATCAGCTTCCCGGAAGCCTCCGGCGCCTCCTTTCCGGGCAAGCCTCTTGCCTTGATGACCCCGGCGGCCTCAATGCCGTCAGTGGATGCCAGCTCGATTTTTAGGCAATCACTGCGGCAATGGGCGGCCTTCTCTGCCGGCAGTACCCGCTCCGGAACGGTATTGAAGATGACCCGGTAGCGGATCAGACTGTACTTCAGGGTGGCGGTATCCTCGGCGTTGTATCCCAAAGCTGAGAGCATGGCCTGATCCGTCGGTTTTCTGGCAGCTACGGTCACCTCTGCGCCCAGAGCCTTCAGCTTGGCTGCCAGACACTTGCCGATCCTGCCCCAACCGATCACAAGCACTGGGCAGCCATAGAGAACCGTGCTGAGATTATTCATGGCTACGCCGATGGCGCATTCCGCGGTAACAGCGGCGTTCTTCGCCACATATATGGGATCCTCCATCAGATCCACGGTGCGATAAGTACGCAAGGCGGGGTGGTGCAGATTTCCGCCGATGACCGTCACGGATTCCGAGAGTTTTCCCAGGATATGCTCCAGAATCCCACCGAAGCGAATCCTTCCGTCGGCTTCGAAGCTGGGAACGGGAAGCAGCAGGTGCGTCACATCCGGGCTGGGAGACTCCACCACAGACAGGCCTCTTTCTGTTAGCTCCTCGCCGGCATAACGCAGCGCGGCGCTGTTTCCGGCGGGGTATATCCATATTCCATTCATGTCAAATCACCTCTTCATCCCCAGAATATGCGCCCATTTTGCGGTTGTGCTTGATTTTTCACAGGGTTACTGTATAATAGAGGTAAGAGGTGAGCTTATGCAAAGACTTGGATTTATTCACGATATGATGGATGTTAAGGTGCTGATCCTTTATGTCACATCCCGCTCCAACTATCCCATGACAAGCCAGGAGATCTATGAGCTGTGCTACCAGGATGATTGCCTGAGTTATTTTGATGTATGCACCGCAATTCCTGAAATGGTCCAGTCCGGCCATCTGCGCCAGCTGGAGGATGAAAAATACGAGGTTACGGAAAAGGGAAGGGAAGCCGGCGAGATCACCGCCGATTCCATCGCCTTCACGGTCAAAATGCGCGCGGAAAATGCAGTGGACCGCTTCAACCGCCAGATCCGCCGCAGCAGCTTCGTTAAAACCCAGCTGATCCCCCGGGATAACGGCGACTATTCCGTAATGATGTCCCTGGACGATGAGTCCGGAAATTTGATGACTCTGGAACTGATGGCGCCCAACCAGCGCCAGGCGGTGCGCCTGAGCCGCCTGTTTGAGCAGAAGGCCGAGATGGTTTACAATACCACCATGATGGTCCTTTTGGAAGACGAAGATTCTGAAGAAGAATAATGCCCCAGACCCTTGTCGAATCACCGAAATCGTGGTATAGTATAAGTACACCGAAGGATCGGTGAAACGAAAGGAGCTGCCGCATATGAAGTTTCAGTACAGTGAGAAGAAAATCAAGCTGCCCGGTAATGTCCACGCTTATGCCGAGAAAAAGGTTATGAAGCTGGCACGGTACTTTGAGGAGGATGCGGAAGCACTGATCATCTTTTCTGTAGAAAAGAACCGGAATAAGGCAGAGCTGACCGTTCACGGCGCAGGCACCTGGTTCCGGGCAAGTGAAAGCACGTCCGACATGTTTGCGTCCATCGACGCGGCGGTGGCCACCATTGAGGGCCAGATCCGCAAGAATAAGACCCGCCTCGCTCGCCGTCTGCGGCAGGATGCCTTCGTCCGCGCCGTGGAGGAGACCTCGTTCGTGCCCGAAGAAGCAGAAGATGATCTGAGCATCGTCCGAACAAAGCAATTCTATTTCCGGCCCATGACTCGTGAGGAGGCGGTCCTGCAGATGAATCTGCTGGAGCATAACTTCTTCGCCTTCCGTGATGAGGACAACGGCGGAACCTTCGCTGTGGTCTATCGCAGAAATGACGGTGGCTACGGTCTGATTGAAGATACGGAATAAGTAATGTGTTGGGAGCCTCTTAGGAGGCTCCCATTTTTTTGTAAAAAAATGTAGATTAGCGCTTGACAAATAAGAAACTATCTGCTAATATATCCGAGCGCTCAATCGAAAGCGCTTCATAAACGCACAAAACAAAATAAATTTTGTGAAAAACGAAAAAAGTTCTTGACAAAGTTTGTTGGAAGTGCTAGAATGAACAAGCTAACCGCACTGCGGTTGCGACTGTACCTTGTAAATTGAATAATGTGAGACAAACTAGACACCTTGGACAATTATATGGATTGTTTAAGCGATGTATATCGAATAACAGCCAACGAAATTCTTGAGTAAAATTTGCTAGACAAATTTATTCAAAAGATTAT
>JBGVJN010000121.1:0-22995 GCA_045129455.1 Faecousia sp.
GGACTGTGAGAATGAGGGTGTTTTCACTGTATCCTGTGCCGGTGGTGCCAGAGGTACCATTACGCTGCCGCTGCAGCGCCGTGCGGTCTACGGTCCTTGCGTCAAGCTGACAGTAGAGGGCCTGCAGGGTGGCCATTCCGGTGTGGAGATCCACAAGAATCTTGGCAATGCCAACAAGATCATGGGCGAATTCCTCAGCCGTGTCCAGAAGCTGATGCCTCTGTGCATCACAGACATCACCGGCGGCGCCAAGGATAATGCCATCCCCAGAGCCTGCCAGGTGACCCTGGTTGCCATGGGAAGCCACATTGAGCGGATCAACGATGTTGCCGCGCAGCTGCAGGAGGAGGTCAGAGCGACCTTCGATGAGCCCGAGGCGAGGATCTACGGCGATGATGTGGATGCCCTGGGCGGCAATGCCCTCAGCACCCAGGACAGCGCCAAAGTGATCGCCCTTCTGTGCTCTGCACCCAACGGTGTGCAAAGCTGGAGCAGGGATATCGAAGGCCTGGTGCAGACCAGCCTGAATCTGGGTGTTGTCCGTCTGGCAGATGAACTGCGCATGACCTTTGCGGTGAGAAGCTCTGTAAACCAGGAAAAGCGTGAGCTGCTGGCTCAGCTGCAGGAGCTTGCCAAGCTCTTCGACGCTCAGTACAGCGAGATGGGTGACTATCCTGCCTGGGAGTTCAAGAAGGATTCCCATCTGCGGGATACCATGGTGCGTGTATTTGAAAGAATGTACGGAAAGACTCCTGTGGTGGAAGCCATCCACGCAGGCCTGGAGTGCGGCATCCTCAGCGATAAGCTGCCTGGGCTGGATTGCGTTGCCATTGGTCCGGATATGCAGGATATCCACACCAGCCGGGAGCGGCTGCATATTGCGTCCACACGGCGCAGCTGGGAATTCCTGTTGGAGATCTTGAAAGAACTGTAAAGAAAATGACCCGCTTCGGCGGGTCATTTGTTTTGTACCAGGCGCTTTGCCCAGTGGATATCATCTTTTCCCACAATGCCTGAAAGGGATAGTAAGCAGATCAGCAAGATGGAAAATGCGCAGACCTTTCCAAAGCTATGTGATAGATGATCCGCAGCCCATACACTCAGCGCTGCTGCACCCAATGTCAGCAGCGCTGTCTTTACCGGCAGGGTACGACCTGTCAGCCGGTCCAGCAGACGGATGCTGAGGAGAAAATTCACCGCATGGGTCACGAGAAAGCTTAAAAAATACCCAAAGATCCCGTATTTCGGCAGTAAAAGGTAGAGAAATACCACATCCATTGCGGAGGTGAGGATATTGTAGCGCACGCTGATCTTTTGCTGCCCGAGACCTTTTACCATAGCATCGGTGATAGCGTCGCAGTAAAGCATCACTGCAAGAGGCGCAAACCATTGCAGGTATACCCCTGCGTCTTCACTGCCATAAAGGCTTTGGCAAACGGGTTTGGCTATGAGAAACAGGATCCCGGCACAGAATGAGCCGTAGAGCAGCGCTGCCCGGAGACATTGGGTGGAAAGATAGCGGATCCTGCGGTGATGTGCTGCGGCATGACTTCGGGCCATTTCCGGGATCAGCAGCTCTGCCAGACCGAAGAGAATGGCAGCTGGGAACATCAGCACGGGAAATACCATCCCGCTGATTGTGCCGAAGGCAGCCAGTGGGGAAGCGGTGCCGGGATACAGGGCAAGTCTTTTCGGCACCATGAGGTTTTCCACAGTGTTGATCCCTGTTTTCAGATCATCCGCCACCGCAAGGGGTGCGGCGGTAGCGATCAGCTGATGCCGGATCGTGACCCTCTGTGCATCGCTCTTTGGCTCTTTTAATCGCAGGACTACCAGACAGCTAAGTGTCATGCAGCCACCGAGGCTGCTTCCCAGGATCACGCTCTGGCAGGCTTTGGCCGCATCGTGACCTGCCCACAGGGAGAGCAGCGCCACCGTCGCACCCATGGAGCATAGCTGCTCCGCTACCTCTACAGCAGCCAGGGTACGGATCCGGTTTGCTCCTGTGAAGTAGCCCACCATTACACCCGTAAGGCAGTTCACTGGCAGAAATACCGCAAACAACCGCACGGATGGCAGCACCTGGATATCTCCGATCCATGCTCTGCAGATATTGGGAGCAAGTGTGTACAGTGCAGCTGCTACGGCGCCGCTGCAAAGAAAGCTATATAGAATACACCCGGAAAGCACCCAGGGGATGCTTCCGGGCCTCCCTTTGCCAATAGCCTCAGCGGTGAGGTACATGGTGGCGGTGCGTATGCCGGCCATCCCGGCTACCATGGCCATGGAGCCGACGGATAGAGTCAGCTGCAGAAGGCCGATGCCTTCCGCACCGATCCGCCCGGACAGATATACCTGAAAGCCGGTGCCCACCAGCCGCAGCAGAAGATTCACTCCGGTGAGCAGAAGGGCATTATAAAAGATCCGATTCCTGGATTGCAAAATAACCCCCTCCTTGTCCATAGCCTATGAACGAAGGAGGGGGGATATGCTATCATGCCTTGTTGATCTCGCAGCACCATGGGGCAAGGGGGCAGCTGCCGCAGGCGGGATTTCGTGCCGTGCAGGTTTCTCTGCCGAACAGTACGATCCTGTGGCAGAAATCAGAGGATTCCTCCGGGGGCAGGATCTTTCGCAGCTGCTGCTCCACCTTTTCCGGGTCCTTCCCCTGGGAAAGACCCAGACGGCCGCAGATGCGGATACAGTGTGTATCACACACCACGCTGCCCGGCTCGCCGTAAAGATCGCCCAGCAGCAGGTTTGCGGTCTTGCGCCCGACACCGGGGATCTTCAGCAGCTCCTCCATGGTGCCGGGAACTTTTCCGCCGTAATCCCGCAGAAGCATCTGGCAGCCCAGGACGATATCCCGTGCCTTGTGCTTGTAAAAGCCGCAGGAGTGGACCAGCTGCTCCACATGGGCAATGTCAGCGCCGGCCATAGCCTCCAGAGTGGGATAGGCCGCAAATAGGGCAGGGGTCACCAGATTGACCCGGGCATCCGTGCATTGGGCGGAGAGCCGCACGGCGATCATCAGCTGATAGTCGGTCTGGTAATGCAGCGCACAGGGGGCATCGGGGTAGATGCGCTTCAGCTGATCAATGATATTGGTTACTTTTTCTTTCATTCCGGTACATCCTCGTAGAAATACTTAGAGAAGATCTCATTCCGTCGCTCACGCTGCTGCTGGGTCATGCGGCTCTGGTAAGCCTCCAGGGACAGAAGCGTGCGTATATTGAGCATTTGTCTTGAATTTGAGCAGATCTTTGCCTCAGAGAGTAAGGCATCTATGGCATCGCTGCGGCCTTCCAGCACGGAGATCATGAGTGTTGTGCCTTTGAATACCTCATAGATCCTTTCTGTTACAACTGTGCTGCTTGCAAACATCATCTCCTCATACATGGGCCGGTAGCAGCTGACCAGATGGGCTAGCTGCTCAGTGGTTAGCGATGCGGGGCCTTTGTCTTGGGTGAGCTGATACACCAGGATATCCATTTGGTGTGCATCCATCTTTAGCAGATATTCCGGCTGGAACAGCAAGAAGGGGATCACATCGCCGCTGGTATAGTAACCCAAGAGACGGCCCGCCGCATCTTCAGCATTCTCCAGTTCCTGGAGGTACGGATGATCCTGCTTGGCGGCGGCATAGGCTTCCTCGAGAGTTTTGCCACTATAAGCGGAAAGCTCTACTTCATTGATGGCCCGGAGGATCCAAAAGTCCGTTTCGGGCAGAATATCAATATCCGGCGCGGCTTCCGTAGGCGGCAGCAGACCGCCGGGATCAAGGATGACCTCTTTCAGCAAAGCGTTGCGCAGGATCCTGGCGCAGGAGGAGCAGTTTTCCGCGCTGGTAGTATAAGTAGACAGATAGGACGGCAGAGCGCTGACATTGTACGCTGCCTGGAGAATGTGATCTCCCTTGCAGAAGGTTTCAAAAGCGGCCAGAACTTCTTCTTTGCTGCTCTTATCCCTGATGGCGCTGTATAGGTCCGGGTGATGCAGCAAATAATCCACAAGCCATGCAGCGGGCTGCTTGGGTGCGTCTCCTTCTGCCAGGAGCGGGAATGCGTCAAGATGGTGGCGTGTTACCAGAATATTTCCGATGGCAGATGAAGCATCGTACTGCTGGAAGGTCAGAGTGAGCTTCTCAGGACGGTTCAGCAGACCCAGAACGAACCACCCGCCGAATTTTCCGTCGCCATAGTACCATCTGACCACCTGCAGCAAGGAGGCAGGTCGGGAAAGGTGGGCGTTGTCATGGGGATGGGCTTCCAGGGTGGCTGCCACATCGGCGATGTATTCCTGATCCTCCGGCGCAAAGACCTGCAAAAAGAAATTATACTTTCCACCGGTCTGGGTTTGATCCGGGGCACCCAGTTGGTATCGATTGCCGGCATCTGTGATGTAGTATTGGAAATATGCGTTCAACAGGTCGGATGCGGTCCACTGGAATTCCGGCAGATGATCATAGACCGTCACCTTGAATTCTGCGGAAGGCATTTCTATTGTAAAATATTTATCATCTACAAATGGTTCTGGTGTCTGAGGCCTCCAAAGGGAGAAAAAGATGCCTGCTACCGCTGCAACGGCTGCAAAAACGGCAGCAGCGGCCTTGAGGCCGCCGCTTTTGGAAGTGGATTTCTCGGGAAGGATCTGCGCAGCGGCTTCCTCAGCACCGTTTTCCGATGACCACCAGATGCCACCGTTGCAGGGTACTTCCAGATCCAGCTCCACAGGGCAATGGTCAGAACCCAGGATCTGGGGATGGATGCAGGCGCCGTGGATCCTTTCGCGCAGCCGGTCAGAGACCAGAAAATAGTCGATGCGCCAGCCGGCATTCTTCTGCCTGGCCTGGAACATATAGCTCCACCAGGTGTAGGCGCCGGTCTCATTGGGGTGCAGATACCGGAAGGTATCGGTAAAGCCACTTTCCAGCAGCTGAGAGAAGCATTCACGCTCCTCATCAGAGAAGCCGGCGTTACCCCGGTTGGAGGCGGGATTCTTCAGATCGATCTCCTTGTGGGCAACATTCAGATCGCCGCAGAGGATCACGGGCTTGATTTGATCCAGACCGCACAGGTATGCCCGGAAGGCTTCCTCCCATTTCATCCGATGATCAATTCTTGCAAGCTCCCGCTGGGCATTGGGAGTGTAGCAGGTGACAAGATAGAATTCCGGGTACTCCAGGGTGATGACCCGGCCTTCCGTATCCAATTCCGCCACGCCGATGCCGTAGGTGACATTCGTGGGGGTGTGGCGGGTGAAGATGGCGGTGCCGGAATAGCCCTTCTTTTCGGCGTAGCACCAGTACTGCTCATAGCCGGGCAGCTCAAGCTGGATCTGTCCTTCCTGCAGCTTCGTCTCCTGAAGGCAGAAAAAGTCCGCATTCAGCTGGGTAAAGCTTTCCAGAAAGCCTTTTTGTACACAGGCACGCAGGCCGTTAACATTCCAGGATACGAATCTCATGCTGACTCCTTTCTGACGGTGTGTTATTCGGATACTTCTTCCGGATCGAAGGCAGGGAAGGTAACGGTAAAGACCGAACCTTTACCCAGGGTGCTTTCCACCTGGATGGTGCCGTTGTTTCTTTCGACGATGGTCTTAACGATGGACAGACCCAGACCGCTGCCGCCGGTCTTGCGGGATCGGGCTTTATCCACACGGTAAAAACGCTTAAAAATATGCTCCAAAGAATCCGCTGGGATGCCCATACCGGAATCCCGAACCATCAGGATTGCATTCTCCTGCTGACGCTGGAGGGAGATATGCAGCGTGCCTCCTGGGACATTGTACTTGATGCCGTTTTCCACAAGATTGAAGGTGATCTGATAAAGGTCATCCTCAAGGATCAAGATGGGGCAATCGCCCGTAAAATCGGTCTCGATGGTGATGTTGTTGATCTTGGCGATGCCGGAAAGCATACGCACTACGCGCTCCACTGTGGGAGACATATGCATGATCTCGTACTCGTTATCCGGCAGGCTTTCCACTTTGGTCAGGGAAAGTAGCTTCTGAGACATGCGGTTGAGCCTGTCTGCCTCGTTGCCGATATCGCTGACAAATTCACGCACGGTTTCCGTATCCATGTCGTTTTGGAGGATGGAGTCGGAAAGGAGTTTGATAGAAGCCAGGGGAGTCTTCAGCTCGTGGGAAGCATCGGATACGAATTGGCGGCGACGGTTTTCGGATGCCTGGAGACGATCGGTCAGATCGTTGAATTCAGCACCCAAATATGTTAGCTCATCCCGGCCACCCATTTCCACTTTGTGGGAGTAGTCGCCTTCCCGGATGATCCGCATGGATGCGAGGATCCGGTCAAGACGGTGGGAAAACACAGCTGCGAAGGCGATGGAGAAGAGAACGACCAGAACCTCAAGAATTAGGGTGATGGACAGAATGTTTTTCTGCAAGGATTGGATCAGCGCACCCTGAGCGGTATCGTGGTCCAGCATATACACGCATCCAATCATGACACCTTTGGAGAAGATTGGGCTGGCAGCACGGGAATCCATGGCACCGTCGCCGTAGCTCCAGGAGAAGACATCGTTGCTTTCCAGTGCATCGCTTATCTCTGGGAACAGGATCGGTGCTCCTGTCGACTCTTCGATGGAGTCAAAGATGCACACACCGTTGGCATCTGTTATGATCAGTCTCGTTACGCGCAGGGTACTCATCTGGGTAAGCGCAGTGGAAACTGAGGTGGTATTGAACACCTCCAGTGCGCCGATTTCCTGGGCCGCAAGCTGACATCGTTCCATCATATAGACCTTTTTGCTCTGGCAGAAAAGCTCCTCACTGGTTTTGGAACAGTATAGATTCAGAAATAGCAGAACCACAAAGGTGACTACCACATAAATGATCGCATAGCGATACTGGCTGCGTAAATGCAGTCGAAATCTGCTTTTAGGCTCTTCGGAAGTAATAGCCAACGCCCCATTTCGTCATGATATAGCTCGGTTCCGCAGGATTTTCTTCCAGCTTTTCCCGAAGACGGCGGATATGAACATCCACTGTGCGGATGTCGCTGCGGTATTCATATGCCCAGATGGTATCCAGAAGCGCTTCCCTGGAGTATACCCTGTTGGGGTTGCGCATGAGGAATTCGATCACATCAAATTCCTTGGCGGTCAGATCCGCCAGTACACCGGAGCGGTAAGCGTTTCTGCTGTCCAGATCCAGGGTGATGGAGCCGATGGTGAGCAGATTGCTGCTTTGCTTGGCGCCGGCACCGGCACGACGCAGCAGAGCCCGGATGCGGGCCTTCAGCTCCAGAATATTGAAAGGCTTGGTAATATAATCATCTGCACCGTTGTCAAAGCCCATGAGCTTATCCATGTCCTCGACTTTGGCAGTCAGCAGGATGATCGGCACATCAGAAAAGCTGCGGATACTGCTGCAGGCAGCCAGACCGTCCATTTCCGGCATCATCACATCCAGAATGATCAGGTCCGGTGCCTGGCTCTGCGCCAACTGCACGGCCTCCAGACCGTTGGAACCGGTGATCACCTCGTAGCCCTCATTCTGCAGGTTAAAGCGGATGCCTTTGACCAGCAGTTCCTCATCGTCAACAACCAGTATCTTCATAGCTTAGCCTCCGGTAGTGATGTAATCCAGGATCGCTTCCAGTCTCTTTTTGCCGATATCTTCCACCTGTGCCAGATCCGCAGGATTCTTGAAGGGGCCATTGGCCTCCCGGTAGTCGATGATCCGCTGGGCAAGCACCGGCCCAATGCCCGGTAAGGTTTGAAGCTGATCCAAAGTAGCGGTATTGATGTTTACCACTTCAATTTGTGGCAGAGATTCGTCTGTGGTGTCAGAGCTGACGGATTGGGATGGCAGCTTTGAAATGTGTACATCACTTCCGGCACCGTTTCTTCCAAGGTAAAAGCCCAGAAGGAAGCCGACACACAAAAGGCTTACCAGTATACAACTGAAAAGACCGATGTATTTCTTCATTCCCACAGACCTCCGGCATTTGTCATAGTGATTATACACGATTTTTCTCCGCTGTACAAGTGCGGCTTTCCTGTTCCGACAGGAAAAATGCAGAAAATTGCCACATATATCCGCAATTTATGGAAATGGGAAGTACCTGCGGCGTAAGTTATGCCGGGAATTTTGTATTTAGGGTGGAAATCCAGGAAAAAGTATGCTATGATACAGAAAAACCTAAGAAGTGAGCGAAGCTATGAGCAATGCAATCTTTAAAAATATATCCCGGTTGATGGCGTGTCTGTGGACCGCGGCGATGCTTTTGTCTTATCTGTGTCCTGTTGCCATGGCGGATGAGCTGTCCCGTCCTGAGGTCGCCTCCGGCTGCCATACCCTGGACGCGGCAATGCCGCTGGTAGACAGCAAGATCCTCAAAACCACCAATGCCGCCATCGTTTACGAGATGAATAGCGAAACGCTGGTCTATGCCTACAATCCTGATGAACGGATCTATCCTTCCAGTATGGTCAAGCTGATGACCGCCATTGTGGCCCTGGAGTACGGCAATATGTCCGACATGGTCACAGTTCGCCAGGACGCGCTGAAGAAAGTTACCTCCAGCGCCGTGAATGTGAAGCTGGTGGATGGGGAGACCTTGTCCCTGGAGCAGCTGATGTACTGCATGATGGTGGCATCTGCCAATGATGCGGCGGTGGTCATCGCCCAGTATGTGGGTGGCACCTACGAGAATTTCATCGAGCTGATGAACCAGAAGGCCATCGAGATCGGCTGCCGGGATACCCACTACGGTAACGCCCACGGTCTGCACGATGAGCAAACCTACACCACCGCCCGTGATATTTGCAAGATCCTGAAGTACGGCCTGGAGGATCCTGTCTTCAAGGAAATGTTTACCCGGATCCGCTATACTGTCCCGCCCACCAACCGCAGTCCGGAACGCACTATGCGTACCACCAACAATCTGATGTGGGATAATCCGGACAATAAGTACTACGATGACCGTGTGGACGGTGGCAAGACCGGTTCTACCGATGCGGCAGGACGCTGCCTTGCCATCACCACGGAGCGTAACGACATGAACTTCATGTGCCTGGTCATGGGCGCAAAGGCCTCTTATGCAGCCGATGGTTATACCATCGAGCGTTACGGCCACTTTGAAGAAATGCTGGACCTGATGGACTATGCCTACGGCAAGTTTGCCTACCGCCAGATCTTCAATACGGATCAGATCATCGGTCAGTATTCTGTAGCCAACGGTGCCTGCGATGTTGCTACCCGGCCTGTGGACAATATCTCCACCGTGCTTCCCGAAAATATCGATCAGACACAGATCACCTGGATCTATGAGCATGCGTCCTCTGCCATCACCGCACCGGTAGCAGCCGGCCAGACGATCTCTACCGTCCGTGCAATGTATGGAGAAATTTGTATCGGCCAGACCCAGCTGGTGGCGGTTAATGATGTGCCTGTGGAAAGCAGCCCGGTGATGACGGTGCGCCCGTCTGTCCTTTCTGACCAGGGCAGCTGGCAGACTTTGCTTGCCATCCTGGGCATCATTCTGGGCATTGCCATTGTTGTGGCCGCTGCAATGTTTGGCCCGGGTCTGATCAGGACCTGGCTGCGCCGTGCAAAGCGCCGCCGCAGGATCATCAACCGTCGGAGGAACCGCAGATGATGGAATGGGAACTGCTGAAGAAGGAATGCGCAAGGTGTGTCCGCTGCGGCCTGTGCCAGACCCGGCATAATGTTGTCTTCGGCGTGGGAAATGAAAGCGCGGATGTGATGTTCGTGGGGGAAGGCCCCGGTGAACAGGAGGATCTGAAAGGTGAGCCCTTTGTGGGTGCTGCAGGTCAGCTGCTGGATGATATGCTTTCCATCATCGACCTTGATCGAAAAACAAACTGCTATATTGCCAACATCGTCAAGTGCCGTCCGCCACAGAACCGGGACCCGCTGGAGACGGAGCAGGATGCCTGCATCGGATATCTGCGCAGCCAGGTGTCCCTGGTGAAGCCGAAGATCATCGTCTGCCTGGGCAGGATCGCTGCCAAACGGCTGATCCGTGAGGATTACCGCATTACCCGGGAGCATGGTCAGTGGGTGGAGAAGAACGGCATCTGGATGACGGCCATCTACCATCCGTCGGCGCTTTTGCGGGATCTGAGCAAGCGCCCGGAGACCTTCGACGATCTGCTTCACCTGCGGGAGAAGATCAAGGAACTCAACTGTAAGTGGAAATGAGAAAAGGATGTGCATTGCACATCCTTTTTCTTTGAATTGATCATTTAGTGAGTAACTTTCGGCGTCCGAACTCCATCGGATCGGGCAAAGTTAGAACAGCATTACAATTCCGCTGATGATCATACCAATGTATATCACATACTTTAATTTGTTGGAATCCAGCTTATTAAACACAAATCTACCGGCATAATCGCCGATCAAACATCCCACAATACCTATGAACGCAAATATCAGCACCTTACTGTTGATGATACCGTTCACTGCTCGCATTACAGTAGAATATAAATTGGTAACGCAAAAATAAAATTGGATCGTTGCAAAATAGGTTGCATTGTCGTTGGTCGCGCTGCTAAGATAAAGCACAGCCGGTGGACCACCGGTGGAAAACAGGCCGCTTAATGTTCCGCCTAAAGAGCCGGCAAGAATTCCGTTTAAATAAGTAGGCTTTATTTTGATATGTGAATTAAAGAATATGAAATATATGCTTAAAGCGATCAAAACGATACCAAGCAATATTTTCAGCATTCCTCCTGATACCAGGACTGAGAAGTAAACGGCAATGGGAACGAAAATAAGTGACGCGCATATCATGGGCAAGACCGTTTTAAAATCTACATTTTTCCGGTATCGAACAGAGTTATATGTTGATGTTACGCAGGAAAAAAGGGTGGAGATTGCGGCGGCTGCTGTATGCGAGGGCATAAAATGCGGCAAAAACATCATAGCAAAGATACCGAGGCCAAAGCCGCTTACCCTTTGCACGAAGCCTGCGCCCATACCGATCAAAATAAGAAATAAACCGTGCCAGAAATCCATAATTCTCACCCCTGACGCATTATAGCATAGAAGGAACGAAGCCGCAATCATTATTCCTTATTCATTCCAAAATCCTTCTATTCTCAACAAAAAGAAAAGCCGACCCCATTGGGGTCAGCTTTTCTTTGGAGCTAGTGACCTGACTCGTTTGCATTTTGCTGCGCAAAATTAAGGTTCGGCTCGGTCGAGCCCTCGCCGGCAACAGTCCACCGGACTGTTGCATTTAGATGGTTCGAGTCAGTTCCCTATACATAAAATAACACCGTCCCCAAAAGGGAACGGTGTTATTTTGGAGCTAGTGACCTGACTCGAACAGGCGACCTTCTCATTACGAGTGAGATGCACTACCGACTGTGCTACACTAGCATCGCCCGGTTATTATATCGGCTTTTTTGTGGATTGTCAACAGCTTTTATGAAAATCACCCCGCCGACGGCAGGGTGATTTGAAGCGTTTTGGAGATCAGCGGATGAAGTTGGTAGCGGTGCGCGGTTCGCAGGACAGGGGAGCGACACCCTTTTCTTTGCCGGCGCACAGGCACTGGAGGACATAGCGCATATTTTCCGCCAGGATGCGCATGGTCTGCAGACCTTCGGCGTCCTGCAAAGCTTCCTGGCGGGTATTGCCATGGATCTGATTCCAGTACTGACTGGTGATGACGATCATGTTGGTCATTTGGAAGTACATATTCATGCTCTGGAAGGCAGCGGTAGAGCCGCCACGGCGGCAGGAGACCACGGCTGCGGCAACCTTGCCGGCCATTCTTCTGCCGGCGCTGTGGAACAGGCGATCCATGAAAGCCTGCACAGTGCCGCTGGGGCCGCCGTAATACACAGGCGTGCCGAAAATGAAGCCGTCGATACCGTCAAGCTCACGGGTCACACGGGCAACTTCATCATCAAATATACAGCAGCCGTCTTTTTTGCAGCCGTCGCAGGCGATGCAGCCCTGCATTGCCTTGGTGCCAAGCCACAGGATCTCGGTCTCGATGCCGTGGGCATTGAGGGCGCGGGCGGCTTCATCCAGAGCGGTGTAGGTACAGCCATGCTGATGTGGGCTTCCGTTGACAAGAAGAATTTTCATAGGATCACCTCAGAAAGATTGTTCACAGATATTTTATCGGCTGGGTATATCCCTGTCAAGGAAATTTCGTCAGTGAAAAATGTAAAAATGGGGTTGACAAACGGAAAGAAGTGTTGTAATATATCTTGGCTGACCAAGAGCAGCGATGTATGGAGAAGTCGCGTAGCTGGCCGAGCGCGCACGATTGGAAATCGTGTATACCCCAAAAGGGTATCGAGGGTTCAAATCCCTCCTTCTCCGCCAAATAAAAAAGACACCCAACTGGGTGTCTTTTTTATTTTATGTGGTGTGTAGAGGGATTTGAACCCATCTAAATGCAGATGTCCGGTGAACATCTGCTTGCCGCCGGTCTCGACGGCGCAACACCAAAGTTTTCTTCCCGAATGGGAAGAAAATGCAACTCAAATCCCTCCTTCTCCGCCAAAAAACAAGACCCGACCACAAGGTCGGGTCTTGTTTTTCTGCTTTAGGAAGAGATCCTGCGCGCTCTTAGGATTATTCCGAGCTGTTTGGCAAGCAGGTATATGCCATAGCCGATCAGATATCCTGCGGAATTCAGGATCAGATCGTCGATATCTGTCACTCTGTCATAAAATGGCAGCTGCATGATCTCAATGCACGCTGAGAAGCCAACGCCGGCGGCGATGACCTTCCAGGGGGTATCCAATTTCTTAAATACAGAGGGCCAGACGATGCCAAGAGGGATAAACATGGCCGTGTTGCCAATGAGATTCAGCATTGCTTCCCGCAGCTGTGGGTAATCAAACAGATACACAAAGGGAAGAAAATTCAGCCGGGGAGGGAAGACTCGGGCGAAGTCCAACAGCAGAGGCCGGATCTGGCCGTCCACCTTTCCGAAGGGGAAGAAGGTAAATCTTGCGACGACTACCAGGCAGATATACACCAGTAGAAGCTGCAGCTCCCGCTTCCAGCAGAGCTTTCCGGCTTTCATGGAGCAAATGACGCGCACTGCGAGCCATATTGCGGTGATGGCGACAAACATAACTGCATAGGTTATCCGGATCATCCCTATCCCTCCTTTTGCTTTATCCTACCACTTTCTTGGACACAAATCAAGAAATTCCTTATGCTTGCCAAAAGACTCGGCTTATAGTAAAATGTAAGGGATCGGAGTGAGTGACCATGGACTACAGTAAGATTGCCCTGTTTACCGACCTGGACGGTACACTATTTGACGACGACAAAAAGGTTTCCCAAAGGAATATTGCCGCCATTGAGGCGTTTGTCTCCCAAGGCGGCCTTTTTGGCATCTCCACCGGCAGAAGTGCCGTAAATGTGCGTGATATGCTTCCCGGTATTCCCATCAACGGCTGGAGCGTCCTGTTTAACGGCGCAGCCGCCTACCATCTGGAAAGGGGAGAATTTGGTCCGACCCGGAGCCTTGACAAGGCTGCGATGCTTCCGCTGCTGCGATGGAGCCTTGAGAAGCTTCCACAGATCAATATCCAGATCGCCACGCCGGATAAACTTGTGTTCGTCTCATCGCCAGCTCTTGCGGACGATCATTTTGTCCGCACCCATCAGCCGGCAAGCTTTGTGGATCTGGATGCAGCGGCAGAGGAAGTGTGGCTGAAGGCAGTGCTTTGTTCCTATGACGGGTCGCTGGAGCAGCTTCGCAGGCAGGCCATCAGTACCGGTGTATGTGACCGGGTGGACTGCGTCTACAGTTGGGATTACTATCTGGAATTTCTGCCACAGGGTGCCAACAAGGGCACCTGTCTGCAGACCCTCAGGCGCCTTGACGGCATGGTTGGAAAGACAGTGGTAGCCATCGGCGACTACACCAACGATCTGGAGCTTCTGAAGGAGGCAGATATCGCCGTTGCGGTGGACAACGCTCTGCCGGAGGTAAAAGCCGTGGCGGATCATGTGATCTGCAGTAATAACGAGGACGCACTGGCGTATCTTATCGAGCAGCTGCTCCCAAAGTTGTAAATTGCTGGACAAATGGCGCTTTATGCAGTATAATCCCCGTAGAATTACTTTGGAGGTAGCAATATGGCGATCCTTTCTCCTTCCATCCTGGCAGCCGACCCGCTGAATCTGGGCCGGGATGTACTTAGCGCCGTCAACAGTGGCGCCAGGTGGCTGCATATCGACAATATGGACGGTACCTTTGTGCCGAATATTTCCTATGGCTACTCTACAGTCAAGGCGGTGCGCAGCATTACGGATGCGGTTCTGGATGTGCATTTGATGATCGACCGCCCGGGACGCTATATTGAGCAGTTCTGCAAGGCAGGCGCTGACTATCTGACGATCCATGTGGAGGCGGATACCCAGGAGAATATCCACAAGGCGCTGGATGCCATCGCCTCCTACGGGGTCAAGCCCGGTGTGGTGGTCAAGCCCAATACTCCTGCGGAAGCGGTGCTTCCGTTCTTAAGCAAGTGCGAGATCGTGCTGGTCATGACCGTGGAGCCCGGTTTTGGCGGGCAGAAGTTCATGGCGGACATGATGCCGAAGGTAAGAAAGCTCCGGGAATACATCGATGAACAAAAGCCCGGCTGCCACCTGGAGGTGGACGGCGGCGTGGATCTGCAGACGGCGAAGCTCTGCAAGGAGTATGGCGCCGATGTGCTGGTTGCCGGCTCTGCTTTCTTTAAAGCCGATGATAAGCCCGGATTTGTGCGGAGCATCGAAGAATAAAGTAACAGCCGGTGGATATCCACCGGCTGTGTTTTTATCCTCTTTTGTTCAGCTTATGCTTGGTTCCGTCGGGATCGACGATATAGGTATTTTCCAGTTGGCCCGTCAAGCTGGCCTTCACACTGTCGATATAGATCCGGCGCAGCTTATCCCGCTCGACGGTCTCTTCCGGGGTCAGGCCCTCGGACTTTGCCTTTTTGGCAAGCTCGTTGATCCTTGCGATCACTTCATCCATGCTCATCGTTCATTCTCCTTATACATATCTGTGTATTACCACGGAAATACGGCCCTTTTTTGTCTGTGAGCCGACAGACTCCAGCTTGATCTTTCCCGATCCCCGCAGGGATATCTTTGCGCCCTCGGCTACTGCTTTATCCGGCTTTTCATAGGGAAGACCGTCGATGGCTACCTTGCCTGCGGCAATATACTGGGCGGCCGCAGATCTGCCGATGCGGAATCCCGCGCTGACCACACTATCCAGCCGTAACGATGCCAGCGTATTCCGGATCACCTTCACCTCCGGGGTGGGGATCTGCGCCTGGGTAAGGGGGATCTGCGTAACGCGCATTTTGGTGCGGCCGGCGCCGGTGAAATTTTGCAGCAGGTAGGGTGCGATCTCAGCAGTTACGAAGAAATCGCAAAAGCCTTTGCCTACCAGAATATCTCCCACAGTTTCCCGCGCGATGCCGCTTCCCATCAAGGCACCGAGAAGATCCCGGTGGGTGGGGGTGTCGCCTTCGTAAAACGAGGCGTGCAGACATACGATGGGAGAATCCTCCTCCCAAAGATAGCCTTCGTCCAAATACTCCGGCAGATAAATGAGCATCTGCCGCTCAGCTTCCCCGAAGCCGCCAAAGGCGGTCAGACCTTCCGGCTGACCGAAGAGATATCTGGCCATTTCCAGCTCCCGTGGGGTTAGGAAGGGGGTATTTACGGGAATGCTCTTGCGCATGCCGCTTTGGACCTTGTCCCATAGCTTGGCAAGGAGCATTTTGTCCTCCTGTGTGGAGGCGATCTTCTCAATATTACTTCTATCCATATGATCACCTGGCTTTTAGGGGATTATATCACACAAATCCCCACTTGCAAAGAAGTTTTTCTTGTGCTGGGGAAGAAACTGGAGTATAATATACGGAAGAAAGCAGGTGAACACATGATCATAGGAATTATCGGTGCCGGCGCATCCGGTATGGCAGCTGCGCTGGCGGCTTCGGAGAACGAAAAAGCCCGGGTGCTGCTCTTTGAGCGCCAGGCCCGTGTAGGCAGAAAACTGCTGGCCACCGGCAACGGAAGATGCAATCTGACAAATCTTCATGCCATGGAACGGGGCTATCACGGAGATGACCCGGATTTTTCGGCCGCGGCGCTGAAGGCGATGGACCCCAAGGCGACCATTTCCTGGTTTGCCCAGCTGGGACTTTATACAGTGGCGGAAGACTCCGGACGGGTGTATCCTTACTCCGACCAGGCGAATTCTGTGGTAGATGTACTTCGCTTTGCGTTGCAAAGACCCAATATTACCCTTTATACCGGTGCGGAAGTGACCAAGGTCCATTACCGTGACGGAAGCTTTACGGTGCAGACGGAGCAGGATTCGTATCATTGTGACCGGCTGATCATTGCCTGCGGCGGTCTTGCCGGCACGAAGCTGGGCGGTACGATGATGGGCTACAGACTTCTGCGTTCTCTTGGCCACAGCGCTACGCGGCTGCGCCCTGCGCTGGTACAGCTGAAGAGTGGTTGGCATGGGATGGCTGCGCTGAAAGGCATCCGTGCGAATTGTCACGCCCGGATCCTCCGGGACGGTCAGCTTTACTCTGAAAGTACCGGTGAGATCCAGTTTACGGAGTACGGCATTTCCGGCCCGGTGGTGTTTGAGATCTCCCGGGATGTATGCCAGAGTGCCGGCAGATGGGAATGCGCCCTGGATCTTGCCCCGGAGTTGGGTAACGATCAGCTGATACAGATGATCAGCCAGCGTACTTATGCGCAAATCACAGCGGAGGATCTCCTTACGGGCATTCTGCATAACCGCCTGGGTCGTGTGATCGTTCAGGCTGCGGGCATTCAACTGCAAAAGAGCGCAAAGGATGTTTCCTCTCATGAAGTGGAAGCGATCGTAAATATGATCAAGAATTTCTGCCTGGAGCTTACGGAGCCTCTTGGCATGGATAGTGCGCAGGTCACCGCCGGCGGCATCAAGACCGGGGAATTTTGCCCGGATACCATGGAAAGCCGCCTGGTCCCTGGGCTGTATGCCTGCGGTGAGGTGCTGGACATCGATGGTGATTGCGGCGGCTATAACCTGCAGTGGGCATGGAGCTCCGGGCGTGCTGCCGGTTTGCATGCCGGTGAGGTAACTGTATGATTCGAATTCGTGATATTTCTCTTCCGCCGGAACACAACGCGAATCAGCTTGTGTATGAGGCGGCAAAGCTGCTGCGGATCTCCTCCTCGGCTGTCCGCAGCCTTTCCATTGTGCGCAGAAGCATCGACGCCAGAAAAAAGCCTGAGGTTCGGGTGATCTATACCGTGGATGTTACGGTGGATGGCAGCGAGAAGCGGATCCTGCGCGGCAGCGGCTGCAAGAAAGCCGCATTGGCGGAAAATACTTACTATCGAGTGCCTAAGGTGGCTGCATCCCCGGAAAAACGGCCTGTGATCGTGGGTTTTGGGCCTGCAGGCATGTTTGCCGGCCTTGTGCTGGCTATGGCTGGCTGCAGACCTTTGATCCTGGAGCGGGGTGATGATGCCCAGACCCGCCACGAAAAGGTGCAAAGCTTTTTCGCCGGCGGCCAGTTGGATGTGCGCAGCAATGTGCAGTTTGGTGAGGGCGGCGCCGGCACCTTCTCCGACGGTAAACTGAATACCGGTGTCAACAATCCCCGGATCGGCTGGGTACTGCAGCAGTTTGTCAAGGCAGGCGCACGGGAGGATATCCTGTATGATGCCAAGCCCCATGTGGGCACCGATGTGCTGCTGACCGTGGTGCAGAATATCCGCCAACGGATCATTTCCCTGGGCGGCGAGGTGCGCTTCCGTACCCAGGTGACGGACATTGAGACAGAAGATGGGAAGATCTGCGCTGTGATCACCGATGGGGGAGAGAAGATACCCTGCGATCATGTGATCCTTGCTATCGGGCATAGTGCCAGAGATACCTTCCAGATGCTTCTGGATAAGCAGATCCCCATGGAGCCGAAGCCCTTTGCCATGGGCGTGCGAATTGAGCACCCGCAAAGCATGATCGACCATGCCCAGTACGGCACGGATCAGCTTCCGCTGCCTCCCGCGGATTATAAGCTTGTGAAGCATTTGGATAATGCTACGGTGTATACCTTCTGCATGTGTCCTGGCGGACATGTGGTGGCGGCAGCCTCGGAGGAGGGTGGTATTGTTACCAACGGTATGAGCAATGCCGACCGGGAAGGAGATAACGCCAACAGCGCTTTGCTGGTGACAGTAAACCCCGAGGACTTTCCCTATGAAGGCCCTCTGGGCGGTATGCATTGGCAGCGGCAGATCGAGCAGCGTGCCTATAAGCTCAGCGGCAGCTATCGGGCGCCTGCGCAGCTTGTGGGGGACTTTCTTAACGGTCGCAAAAGAAGTAGTGGCGACGCATCAGTTCAGCCCACTTACAAGCCCGGAGTGACCTGGTGCGACCTGCATGATGTGCTGCCGGAAAAGATCACCTCTGCCATCGCAGAGGCGCTGCCGATGCTGGAGAATCATCTCAAAGGCTTTGCTCACCCGGAGGCGGTGATGACCGCACCGGAGACAAGAAGCTCTTCGCCTGTACGGATCGTGCGGAATGAAAGCCGGCAATCCAGGGTGGCGGGTCTTTATCCCTCGGGAGAAGGGGCGGGCTATGCCGGCGGCATCATGTCCGCCGCCCTGGACGGGATCATGACGGCAGAAGCGGTGATCGAAGCGATGGGAGAGGAAGCCAATGGATAAAAAACAGATATTCAAGCAGATCCGCAGGGAGTACGGCGCCAATGGCTGGGCGCTGCTTATCTATTATTTCATTATGAATGCCTGCGTATCCGGTGCTATGCTGGTGCAGGCGATGGTAATGATCCTGTCAGACCCGGTGCTGCTGGCAGATCCGGATGGCTTTGCCGGAGAATTGGCCGAGCAGCTTCTGGGCAATGGCTGGGGCTACCTGCTTGCGTGCCTGGCAGGCGGTCTTCTGCTTCTGCTTTGGAAGAAGAAGGATTTCTGCTTCCGTACCCTCTGGAAGCCCGGTAAGCCTATGACCGCGGGGGCGTTTTTCGGGATGCTCTGCGTGTTTATGAGCGGACAGGCGGTGTTCCAGCTGCTGGTGCCGGTGATGGAATGGCTTTTTAATCTGATCGGTCTTTCCGTCATGGATGCTCTGGAAAGCGCCACGATGCAGGTGGATACGCTCAGCATGTTCCTGTACATGGGCGTGTTTGCTCCTGTATTTGAAGAGATATTGTTCCGTGGACTGGTGCTGCGAACTCTGGAGCCTTACGGGAAGAAATTCGCTATTGTCGGTTCAGCGTTCCTTTTTGGAATGTTCCACGGAAATGTTGTGCAGACGCCCTTTGCCTTCCTGGTAGGTCTTGTGCTGGGCTACGCGGCGGTGGAGTATAACATCTGCTGGGCAATGCTGCTGCACATGATCAACAATCTGGTGTTCAGCGATATGCTGGTGCGGCTGACCAACCAGCTGCCTGTGGCCTGGGCGGATGGGATCTTCTATGGGATCATCGGCGTGTGCGTGCTGGTGTCCTTGATCCTCGGTATTGTGCACCGCAGAAAAGTTGTGGAATATCTCAGCACCAGGCGCATCCACCCCTGGTGCCTGAAGGGCTTCTTCACCTCGCCGGGCATCATCGCCTTTACCCTGTTTATGCTTATGAATATGGCGCTGATGTTCTTAATGCAGTTGATTTAACAGAAAAGACGGTTGGCATTTCACTCGTATTTTTAACGGCCAAATATACGGGTGCGTTATCGGAGGACTGTTTGATCTATCTCTTTTTGGTTGTAGGCATGGGCATCTGTCCTGTTTGCCCATTCAGTGGACTGCTTGATGCTCTGCTTTCCACAGATGTAAGTAAAAGAGTATAGCACTTCGTCGCACCAAAGGCTCCCTTGTGTAAAGGGAGCTGTCACGCGTCAGCGTGACTGAGGGATTGTCGTTATGTGGATAGTAAACCGATCAAGTACTTGATATTGGTGGGGGTATGGTGTTTGAGCAAAAAGATAATTTCGGATATCCGCTTATTTAAAAGTCATATGCAAAGCGGATATGGAAAAATTTCATTTGGAAATAAAGAGCTGAATGCGATCGTAAAAAGAATTGTTATGAAGCTTCGGGAGAATCAATTCTCTTTCGGAGATTTTGACCATTTGTATGTAAACTTCACAACTTGCGATGTACCACAGGGGATTAGCATATCTGAGAATGTAGATAGGTATCATCCTTGGTATAGGTATTGTGATATTCACATTGAAGAGAATATTTATGATGCCCTAGGTTCCCCCGAAACATACAAAACCATTATTTGCGGTATACAAAGAACGCTGATTACTTGTTTTGCCACGGAAGATTTCGACAGATCGCAAATTATCTCTTGTGTTAATCAGGCGGTTGAAGAAGGCGAGAACATGCTGATGAAGTTCAAAGAAAAGGTCAGCTCCAAGCGTAAGGCGGTGGTCTACTTACGATATCTTAATACTTGCAGGTTTTATCCACTGTTGCGAGTTTATGATACTGAAGAAAACCTTTTGTTTGAAAAGGAGCTTCCCGAAACTCTTATGCTAGACTACCTTGGAGAAATTCAAGTCAGCACAAAGAAAGTAGTGATAAAACCTCGAAAGAATGCCTTTACTATTGGACAAGAATCATTAGTCTTTGAATACTGACTGTTTGATCAAGTTGCGTTTGATATGTGGAATTCGATCTATTCAAACAGCGTTAACACAATCCCTCAGTCAGCCTGACGGCTGACAGCTCCCTTTACACAAGGGAGCCTTTGCTCCATCTAAGCGCATAGGTAAAAATGCCTGCACAAGATCCGTTTAGGATCTTTGTGCAGGCATTCACTATTTAGATTTGATATTCTCTGTTAAGAATATTAAGTTTTTGCCAACCGTCTTTTTATTTCAGCAAGTAAAGGATGTAAAGTGCCAGCGCTACCTGCGCGGTCATCATGGCAGGTACACCGATGGAAAAGCGTTTATGGAGGGTCTTGTGGCGAAATGCCTGCATCCCGGCGAATACGCCAATGCTGCCGCCGATGGCAGCTGTACCCAGCAGCACCGATTCCCGGATGCGCCAGCGGTTTTTCCTGGCTTTTTCCTTGTCGATGAGCATAAGCAGAAAGCCGGCTGCATTTACTGTCAACAGATAGTACATCAAATAATCCATAGGGTGATCCTTTCGGGAGGGAGTCAATGTGAAAACTGTTTGCGTGATTTTGATGCTGGCATTGGCCTTAAGCGGCTGCGGGGCATCGGAGGTGTATGAAACTCTGGGAAACGCGATGCTGCCCGTGGTAGCGCAGCAGCCCCAAAGCATTCTGCTGGAGCTGCCGGATGACGCGGCGCTTTCGGTCTTTGATGGCAACGGCGGGAAGCTCTACACAGGCGATGGCTACGAAGTATGCCTTGAGACCTTGCGCAGCGGAGATCTGGATGGAACACTCCGGGCTGTTACAGGCTTCGGAAAAGACAAGCTGACGCTGCTGCAGACCAAGCAGGGAAGTCTTGATCGCTACAGCTGCGCCTGGACGGCAGCGGGAGAGGCGGGAGACACCGTGGGAAGATGCGCCATATTGGACGATGGGCTTTACCATTATTGCCTGGTAGTCACTGCCGCGGCGGAGAAGGCAGGCAAGCTGGGAGATACCATCGGGCAGATCCTGGCATCCTTTGGCATTGCGGAGGATTGAAGGTATTATAACATAAAGAATACAAAATGGAAACTGTCATTTCGCACCGCGTTTAGCGGTGCGTTTGTTTTGCGTTCATAAAAAATTATTTTGCTCTTTTTGTCTATCTGTGGTATTGTAATGCAAAAGGGAAGGTGAATACTATGGCATATATCGGCTGCCATCTGTCTGCGTCTGATGGCAATCTGGCAATGGTTCGCACCGCGGAAAAGATCGGCGCGAATACTTTTGCGTTTTTTACCCGAAATCCCAGAGGCTCCCGGGCAAAGCCGGAAGATCCGGCGGATTGCGCCGCTGCGATGGATGCGCTGCGGTCACTGGAATTCGGTCCGCTGGTCGCTCATGGGGCGTATACGATGAATCTGTGTACCGCGGATCCGGAAGCACGGGCATTTGCTTGCAGCGTCCTGTGTGATGACCTGAAAAGGATGGCGTCACTGCCTGGTAACTATTATAATTTCCATCCCGGTTCCCATGTAGGGCAGGGAACTGACACAGGTATCAGCCAGATCGCCGATGCTCTGAAGACGGCGCTGGAGCCGGGATATCCGGTTACCGTCCTGCTGGAGACCATGGCAGGCAAGGGCAGCGAGATCGGCGGCCGCTTTGAAGAGCTTCGGCAGATCATGGATGCCGTGGGAAGCGACAGTATCGGCGTTTGCCTGGATACTTGCCATGTGTATGACGGCGGTTATGATATCGTAGGAGATCTGGAGGGCGTCCTGGCGGAATTTGACCGGGTGGTAGGACTGACCAAACTGAAGGCGCTGCACCTGAATGACTCGAAAAATCCCTTTTCCAGCCATAAGGACCGGCATGAATGTTTAGGAATGGGAACACTGGGGTTGGAGACTTTCCGATCCATCATGAAGCATCCTTATCTTTCCACCTTACCAATGATCCTGGAAACGCCCAATGAGCTTCCGGGATATCAGAAAGAGATCGCCATATTGCGGGATATGGCATAAATTTTTACAAAGGAGGTAACAGCATGGGCGGTGCGTTTGCGGCCCTTTCGGGTCTTGACAGTACCTATTTGTATGTGTACCAAGCGATCGTGCGCTATGCTGTGCCGATCCTGTCACTATTGCTGCTTCTGCGTGCCGTAAGACCGATGCTGACCTTCCGGCGGGAGCCGGAGATCTGGGCATGGCTCTGTCTTGCGGGGAATAAGAAGCTGCCGATTACCCATTGGGAGAGTATCATCGGGCGCAGTAAGCGCAGTGATGTGGTGGTGGAGATCCCCACGATCTCAAGAAACCACGCAGTTTTGATTCGCTATGATGATGGCAGCTGGTCCATCACCGAC
>JBGVJN010000122.1:0-4898 GCA_045129455.1 Faecousia sp.
TGTAGCTTTAGGTTTCGTTTGTCTGGTCACCGCCGTCGGAGCCTTCGCTGCCGGTATCAGTGCCGGTGGATTCAGAAGGCTCTGTGGACTCGGAAGGTTCTGTAGACTCAGAAGGCTCTGTGGACTCGGAAGGTTCAGTAGACTCGGAAGGTTCAGTAGACTCAGAAGGTTCGGTAGACTCAGAGGGCTCCGGATCTTCTTCCACATCGGGAAGCGGCTCGCCGTACTTGACGAACACATAGCCCTTGGCCTGGAGGGTGTCGATCATTTCGCCCAGAACAGCCGCGTTGGTGGTGGATACCGCGTGGAGCAGCCAGATGGCACCGTTGTGGTGGCAGCTGACGATATGATTCAGCGCGTCATTGTAGGACCACTGTTCGTTGGTAGCCCAATCCTTGTAGGCGAAGCTCCAATGCATGGTGGTGTAGCCAAGGCGCTGGGTCACGGCCAGGGAGCGGGTGGAGTATTCACCCTTGGGCGGGCGGAACAGGGTCATGGTATAGCCGAACTTTTCGATCATGTAGTTGTGCAGGCCCAGGATCTCGCTCTCCATTTTGGGAATGTACAGTGTCGGCATGGAATAGTGGTTGACGCTGTGGTTGCCAACGGTATGACCTTCGTTGATCATCCGGCGCACCAGATCCGGCTGGGTCTTGACATAGTGCATGGTCACGAAGAAGGTGGCCTTCACATTCTTCTCCTTCAGCACATTCAGGATCCGCTCGGTGACCCGGTAGGTACCGGTGGAATCTGTGGCAGTAAATTCATAGCCGCAGTCAAAGGTCAGATAGTTGCGCTTGTCATTGGGGCCGATGAAGGCGACGCTGTACTTGCCGTAGGTATTCTGGTAGGTTTGGGGCGCTCTGGGACGGGTACCGTTGACTGCATTGCCGGGACCGAAGCCCTTTTTGTTGTTCTCCAGAGCAAAGAGGGGATCGCCGCTGTCGGGATGTACGGTGGGGGTAGTAGGCTGGGGAGGTTCGGTAGCCTCAGTGCTTTCCTCGGTAGGGTCGGTGCTTTCCTCAGTGGGTTCCGTACTTTCTTCTGTAGGCTCCGTGGTCTCCTCAGAGGGGTCGGTAGACTCCTGGATAGGCTCGGTGCTTTCCAGGGTGGGTTCACTGCTGCCGTGGGTGGGTTCAGTATTCAGAACGATTCCGAAAAGATCGTTGAGGCTGCAGCCGCTGAAGGATACGCTCGTCAGCAGCAATACCATCGCCAGCAGAAAAACAGAGATTCTTTTGCGCATAATTTTCACTCCTTTGTGCTTTGATTATACAGTCTGAAGTGCAAAAATTCAAGAGGGAAAAAGAATGAGGTGGAGAAAAGCGAGGAATTTATATCTGCCGGAAAGAAATCCTTGCATTTTTTCGGTTTTTTATGTACAATAAGATGATTGTTTTTAAATTAGTAAGATGAGGTAGTATTGTGTATCTTAAAAGTTTGGAAGTACAGGGCTTTAAGTCCTTCCCGGATAAGACGCTGATCCGGTTTGGCGATGACATCACTGCCATCGTCGGCCCCAACGGCTCTGGCAAATCGAATATTTCCGACGCGATCCTTTGGGTCATGGGCGAGCAAAGCTCCAAGACGCTTCGTGGCGCCAAGATGGAGGACGTGATCTTCGGCGGCACACAGAAGCGCAGTGCGGTGGGCTTTGCGGAAGCGACGCTGACGCTGGACAATTCCGACCGTGCCCTGAACTATGACGCGGACGAGGTGATGGTCACCCGGCGGTATTATCGCTCCGGTGACAGTGAATACTATATCAACCGCCAGACTGCCCGCCTGCGGGATATCCATGAGATGTTCATGGATACCGGTCTGGGCAGAGAAGGCTACTCTAATATCGGCCAGGGCAGGATCGATGAGATCCTCTCCCTGAAGAGCGCTGACCGCCGTGAGATCTTTGAAGAGGCGGCAGGTATCTCCAAATACCGTCACCGCAAGGAGGAAACGGAGCGGAAGCTGGAGCGCACAGAGGATAACCTGCTGCGTATCGGCGATAAGGTATCCGAGCTGGAGATGCAGCTGGAGCCGCTGAAGATCCAGTCGGAAAAGGCGAAGAAGTACCTGGAGTACAAGGAAGAACTCCAGGGTGTCGAAGTCGCTCTGTGGCTGGATACGCTGGATCGTCTGTCCGCTGCCGCCAAGAAGGCGGAGGAGGACTATACCTCCGCGTCCTTCGTGCTGCGGCAGGCCCATGAGGAGCTGGAGCGGCTCTATGCCAGCGCTGAGGCGCTTGGACAGCAGCTGCGGGATAAGGACGGTGATCTGGAGACGGCCCGTCTGAAGGTGAATATGCTGGAAGCGACCCATCAGCAGTTGGACGGCCAGATGGCGGTGCTTCGCGGCAATGTTTCCAATAACGATGCCAATATCGCCCGGATCCGTGAGGAAATGCAGGGCGCGGCTGACCGCAGCGGCGGTGTCGTGACCCAGATCGACCAGACCCGGCAGCGCATCGGCCAGATCGAGCAGCTGCTTGCGGAGAAAAATCAGCAGCTGCAGAGCCTGCAGCAGGAGCTGACGGCGCTGGCTGCCAATGCCCAGGGCATTACCCGGCAGTTTTTGGAGCTGCGGGGACAGGAGACCAGCCTTTCCGCGGAGATCGCCGGCCGGGAGGCAGATCTGCGGGCACTGGAGGAGAGCATGGAACAGACCCGCCAGCGGATGGATCTGCTGCGGGAGGATCTTTCCTCCGGCGAAAGCCGTGAGGAGGCTGCACGGCATCAGCTGCTGGCCTGCTCCAAGGAGCTTCGCAAGGCCCAGGAGGATGTGACCGCAGCCAACAACACCATTTCCGGCTATACCCTGCGTCAGACCACCCGTGGCAAGCGCCGGGATGAGCTGGCACTTTCTGTCCGTGAGCTGACGGCAAAGCTGGACGCGGTGTCCGCCAAGGTCAAGGTGTTCCGGGCTATGGAACGGGATTTTGAAAGCTACAATAAGTCCGTGCGGATGGTGATGCAGGAAGCCCAGCGTGGCAGCCTGCGTGGTATCCATGGACCGGTGTCCCGTCTGATTCGTACTGACGATGACTATACAGTAGCCATTGAGATCGCTTTGGGCGCAGCAATGCAGAATATCGTGGTGGGTGCTGAAGCGGATGCCAAGGCTGCCATGTCCTATCTGAAGCGCACCGGTGGCGGCCGTGCCACCTTCCTGCCTATGACCACTGTGAAGGGCAGAAGCCTCAACGAGCCCGGTGTGGAGAAGTGCCGGGGCTTTGTGAGCATCGCCTCCGGGCTTGTCAGCTGCGACGAGCAGTACCGTCCCGTTGTGGAGGATCTGCTGGGACGCACCGTGATCGCTCAGGATATCGATGCCGCCATCGCTATGGCCAATAAGTTCCATCACCGCTTCCGGATCGTGACTCTGGACGGCCAGGTGATGAATGCCGGCGGCTCTATGACCGGCGGCTCTGTGAATAAGGAAGCGGGCATTTTGTCCCGTGCCAATGAGTTGGAGAAGCTGACCCAGCAGGAGCAGCAGCTGCAGAAGAAGCTGAATGAGCAGGATGAGCAGCTGCGGGAAGCCCAGCGCCTGGTGGACCAGGTGGAATTCCAGATGGCTGCTGCCCGGGATCAGCTGCGTGAGGCAGAGGACCAGGTGCTGCGGCTGCAGGGCCAGGAAAAGCAGCATGAGATCATCCTGCAGACCATCGTGGACGCGGTGGCGGCTGCCAACCGGGAGCTGGAAGCCTTGCAGAAGCGGGACAGCTCTGATCGGGAGCGATATGCTGCTTCTCAGGCAAAGCTGCAGGTGTATACCGCCCAGCTGGAGCAGACCCGTGCTGGCTTGCAGAAGCTGGAAGGCACCCAGACGGAAGCGGATGAGTCCACTGCCCGGATCACATCTGTCATGACCTCCACCAGAGCGGAAACGGCTGCGTTGGAGGCGGAAAAGACCACGGCGCTGGCCCATATCGAGGATCTGCAGAGCCTGCGTGCCGCTATGGAAGGTGACCGGGAAAAGAAGCAGGTGCTGATCGATGCCATCCAGGCGGAATCTCAGCGCCTGCTGCAGGAGATCGCCCAGCTGCAGACCCGGCAGGAGGAGACAGACCGCCAGACCGATGCCCAGCGGGCCGTCCTGAAGCAGGTCATGACCGACCGTGCCGAGGCGGAGGCTACCAAGACCCGTACCGAGCGGGAAAGCCAGGAAAAGAGCAAGGACATCCTCAACATGGAGCGTGCCTGCGCTCTGCTGGAGCAGAAGAAGGCTACATCCGCCCTGGAAGAAAAGCAGATCATCGACAGACTGTGGGATTCCTACGGCCTTACCCCCGGCACTGCCGTGGAGCACCGTGGCCAGATCGAGTCCGCTGCTGCCGGTCAGCGCAGAGCCAGTGAGCTTAAGCGCAAGATCACCATGCTTGGTACACCCAACCTGGGCGCTATCGAGGAATATGCCCGGGTCAATGAGCGCTATACTTACCTTTCTGAGCAGCGGGATGATGTGCTGACCTCCAAGAAAGAGCTGGAGAGCATCATCCGTGATATCACTAAGGAGATGACCGTGATCTTCGTGGAGGAATTCCGAAAGATCGACGAATACTTCGGCCAGACCTTTGTGGAGATGTTTGGCGGCGGCAAGGGCCAGCTGGAGCTGGAGAATCCTGAGGAGCCGCTGACCTGCGGCATCGAGATCCGGGTACAGCCTCCCGGAAAGCAGCTGAAGACCATTACGCTGCTGTCCGGCGGCGAGAAGGCCTTCGTCGCCACGGCACTGTACTTTGCGATTCTGAAGGTTCGTCCCACGCCCTTCTGCATTCTGGACGAGATCGACGCGGCGCTGGACGACCGGAACGTGGAGCGGTTTGCCAAATATCTGCACAACCTGAGCAAAAAGACTCAGTTCATCGTCATCACCCACCGCCGCGGCACCATGGAATCCGC
>JBGVJN010000123.1:0-5171 GCA_045129455.1 Faecousia sp.
CTTTGTAGGGGCGGTCATCGACCGCCCGAAAGCCTCCCTTGTGCAAAGGGTAGATTTCCCCGTTAGCGGGGAAAATGTCTGCGAAGCAGACAAAAGGGGCCTGGGGGTGGCACGGCGCAAGCCGTGACGGAGGGATTGTAATGGGACGATACAGAACAATCCCCCAGTCTTTTTGCTTCGCAAAAATCCAGCCCCCTTTGCACAAGGGGGCCTTTTTACGGCGGGAGTACCCGGCGCCCTTCGGTATTGCCATTGGTGCGTTGCACTTGTAGAGACGATCACAGGTGTATCCGCATCATTCTTCGGTGGTCTCTTCGATGATATACCGGGGGCGGCGTTTGGTCTCCAGGTAGATCTTGCCCACATATTCTCCGATGACACCCACGCTCAGCAGCTGCACGCCGCCCAGGAAGCACAGAATGCAGATCATGGAAGCCCAGCCGGCCACACTGTTGCCGGTGAGTGCCACGATCACGGACCACAAAATGCCGATGAGGCTCAGCAGTGCCACGAAAAAGCCGAAGGTGGTGATCAGCCGAATGGGCTTGATGGACAGACTCGTAATGCCGTCGAAGGCCAGGGCAAGCATCTTCTTCAGGGGATAGTGGCTCTTTCCTGCCAAGCGGGGCGTGCGCTCATAGTACACGCAGGTGCTTTTGAAGCCCACCAGGGGGATCATGCCCCGCAGGAAGATGTTCACTTCCTTAAAATCCGCGAAGCTGCGCAGCACCTTGGCGGAAAGCAGACGGTAATCGGCGTGATTGTATACGGTCTCCACGCCCATGGCGTTCATCAGCTTGTAAAAGCCCTGCGCGGTGGTGCGCTTGAAGAAGGAGTCGCTCTTGCGGCTGCTGCGCACGCCGTAGACCACCTCAGCACCCTCCCGATAGGCGTCCACCATGGCGTCCATGGCATCCATATCGTCCTGCCCGTCGCAGTCGATGCTGATGGTGATATCGCACTTGTCTTTTGCCTCCAGCAAGCCTGCCAGCAGGGCATTCTGGTGACCCCGGTTGCGGCTGAGGCTGATGCCGGTGAAGCGAGGCTCCTCCCGGGAAAGCTTTTGGATGATCTGCCAGGTGTCGTCACGGCTTCCGTCGTTGACAAAGAGGATCCGGCTGTCAGCGGAGATCTTATCTGCGGCGACCAGTGCCTTCAGCTTCTCCAGAAACATGGGGGCGGTGATGGGCAGCACCTCCTGCTCGTTGTAGCAGGGGATGATGATATACAGAACAGGATTCATAAGCAGGCTCCTTTTGGGGATCTTTTGCGGGAAATGTTCGTAGCTTCAGTATAGCATGCGGATATTCGAAAGTAAATCCCGTAAAAAACGGGAAAAAAGGGAGATAAATACGAAACGCAGGGCAAAGAGGCGGTAAGATGCTTCCCTTCATGGAAAACAAGCTTGAATAATACAGACCGGTTTGATAGAATGATATTTATGATGGTTCCATGAGATTAACAGAAAAAGAGAATGTGGGTGATCTCCATGAAAAAAGAAAATAAATGGATCGTGGCGGTGGTTTGCGCAGTTGTGGCAGCGGCGCTGGTTGTGGCGCTGGTGCTGCTCCTGCCCGGACAGGGTGAGGATCAACCCCAGGTTTCCATGCCCACCGGCGATGTGACAGAGCCTTCCGATCCCGGCAATGTGACAGAGCCTTCCGATACCGCCGGCGCAGGGACGGAAGAGCCCGGCGCGGACCATGTGCATACCTGGACGGAAACGGTGACGGCCCCCGACTGCACGGAGGGCGGCTACACCACCTTCACCTGCGCCTGCGGCGAAAGCTACACCGACAACGAAACCCGGGCCCTGGGCCACGATTGGGCAGATGCCACCTGTACATCTCCCAAGACCTGCCGGCGCTGCCAAATCACCGATGGCCGGGAAAAGGGCCATGCCTGGGACGGCGGCCAGGTGATCCGGGAAGCAACGGAGGAGGAAGACGGCGAGAAGCGCTTCACCTGTACCGTGTGCCAGGACACCAAGACCCAGCTGATCCCTTCCAAAAAGCATCAGCACAGCTACGCTGATGTGAAGACGGTGCAGCCCACCTGCACCGAAGGCGGCTACACGGTCCATACCTGCGCCTGCGGCGACAGCTATACCGACGGCCAGACTCCGGCAGCGGGCCACGGCTGGAAGGCTGCCACCTGTACATCTCCCAAGACCTGCACTGTCTGCGGTACCACGGAAGGCGGCATCCCCGGCCATAGCTGGCAGGAGGCTACCTGCACCGAAGGTAAGACCTGCACCGTCTGCGGCACCGTGGGCGGCAGTAAGCTGGGCCACGATTGGGCCGACGCTACCTGCAAGGATCCCCGGATCTGTAAGCGCTGCGGTGCTACCGAGGGCAAGGCCTTGGGGCATAGTTACAACAGCGTGGTGACCGAGCCTACCAAGACAGAGCAGGGCTACACCACCCATACCTGCACCGGCTGCGGCGACAGCTATGTGGACAGCTACACCAATTCGGACGGAAAGCAGTATGACCCGGGCACGATCCTGTTCCGCACGGATGGGCAGGCTTTGCTCTACGGAGAAAACGGCAAGGTATCCAAGACCTATACCGGCTGGGTCACAGGCTCCTATGGTGCTTACTATACCCAGGAGCCGCCCTGGTATCAGGACAGGCTCGGCATCCGCAAAGCCATCATTGAGGACGGTATTTCTTTGAAGGATATCGAAGCATGGTTTCGTGGCTGCCAGAATCTGGAGGAGGTCAAGCTTGGCGATGGGATCAAGCAGATCGGCGAGTATGCCTTCTACGGGTGCGGCAAGCTGAAAAGTGTGGAGCTGCCCGGGGGCGTGACCAGCATCGGGAACTTTGCATTTGGCGAATGCAGCGGTCTGCAGAGCATCCGCATCCCGGCCGGTGTGACGAAGCTCGGCATGTTTGCCTTCTCCGGCTGCATAGGGCTGACGAGTGTGGAGTTTGACAAGGAAAGTCAGCTGACGAGCGTGGAAAGATTTGCCTTCAGCAACTGCAGCAGCCTTGCTGCTATCCACATCCCGGCTTCCGTGACATCCATCGGCGACAGCGCCCTCTCCGGCTGCAGCGCCCTGGCGGCAATCACGGCAGCGCCGGAGAATACGGTGTATCAAAGCCAGGGTAACTGCCTCATCCATACCGCAAGCAAGACGCTGATCGTCGGCTGCAAGAGCAGCGTGATCCCCGTTGACGGAAGCGTCACCGCCCTTGGCGCCGGTTCGTTCTCCAACTGTGACAGCTTGACCAGGATCCATATCCCGGCGACGATCACCAAGATCGATGCCGACGCCCTTTCCTCCTGCGACAATCTGGTGACGATCACGGTGGACGAGCAGAATCCTGTTTACATGGCCAAGGGAAACTGCCTGATCAGAAAGGCGGACAGTACCCTGGTGACCGCCTGCAAGGGAAGCGTGATCCCTTCGGACGGCAGCGTGACCCATATCGGAAGCGGAGCGTTTACCGACGACAACCTGACCGCTATCCACATCCCGGCCAAAATCACCCACATTGATGACCGTGCGTTCTACTACTGCGCAGGTCTGACCACGGTGACCTTTGCCGACGGCAGCCGTCTGGTCAGCATCGGCAACGAGGCATTTACGCATTGCCGGAAGCTGACAGACCTTGTGATCCCGTCCGGCGTGACCCACATTGGTGACAATGCCTTCGACAGCTGCTACGGGATCAAGAGCGTGACCTTCGGGGAAAACAGCCGTCTGGTCAGCATCGGCCACTATGCCTTCGGAAACTGCGCGTACCTGGAGAGCGTCATCTTCCGTGGCACGGTTGCTCAGTGGAATGCTGTCAGCAAGGGCACGCAATGGTGCTACGCAACCCTTGCCACAGAGGTTGTCTGCACCGACGGAAATGTCGCCATCTGAAGCTGCAACACACGGGAGTGCCGCAATGCCCTGCGGCACTCCTTTTTTGTATAGGAATACCACCGGCACTGTCGGTGGTTCCAAAAAGCTTTAGCTATGCATAGTCCCGCCGCAGCGGAAAGCCTCCCTCTGATGAGGGAGGTGGCAAAAATCTATTTGATTTTTGACGGAGGGAGAGAAACAAGTAGAGAAAATTCTCTCCCCCTGTCAGCCAGTTTGGCTGACAGCCCCCTCGTCAGAGGGGGCCTTAGGTTTGCGAACAACCGCATCTGCGGTGGTAGGGCGGGACACGCAAGCGAAAGATAATTCGATGAGCCTATAGGCTCGGCTAGCAAAAGACCCTAAGGGGGGTCTGTGCATACCACCGGCACGGCCGGTGGTTATGATTGCAAAAAGGTGAGAAAACCCTGTTATTGCGAGGGGCGAAGCGACACGGCGATCTCCCGGTGCAATTTTGCGGCTGCATGGGTACTGATGCAGAGGCGATACCCTGCCGGGAAATTCCTCGGAAAAATGCATATTTTTTACGGAAAAATGATTGACTTTTGGAAAAAAGTGATTATAATATGATTTTGTATGGATACACAAAAAGATTGTAAAATCCCCCAATGCGGGAATTTGGCGGAATTGGCCAAATGTAAGACCGTTGTGGGCGCCAAACAGCTGCGCAAAGCGCTGGAAAGCGGCCGCGCCCGGTTCGTATATCTGGCGGAAAACGCCGACCCTGCCATCACAGAGCCCATCGAGCAGCGCTGCCGGGAAAACCGTATCGGCTTTGCCTGGGTAAGCACCATGACCGAATTGGGCAATGCCTGTGGGATCCAGGTGGGAGCAGCCGCTGCCGCCGTGATCGACTCCATCTGAATTCTTCGGGAAATCCCGTGGAAGATATATTACCCACCGCAAAGGTGAGAATCAAAGAAAGGAGAAAATCGATGCCTACTTTTAACCAGCTCGTCAAGAATGGCCGTAAGCAGGTCACCTACAAGTCCACCGCTCCCGCTCTGCAGAGAGGTCTGAACACGCTGGAGAACAAGGCTACCAATCTGCCTTCCCCCCAGAAGCGTGGTGTTTGCACCGCTGTTCGTACCACCACCCCCAAGAAGCCCAACTCTGCACTGCGTAAGATCGCTCGTGTTCGTCTGACCAACGGTATGGAAGTTTCCGCTTACATTCCCGGTGTTGGCCACAACCTGCAGGAGCACTCTGTGGTTCTGATCCGTGGCGGTCGTGTCAAGGACCTTCCCGGTGTTCGTTACCACATCATCCGTGGTACTCTGGATACCCAGGGCGT
>JBGVJN010000124.1:0-12754 GCA_045129455.1 Faecousia sp.
GAGCCTGTTCCCCGTGCTGTGCGGCTCCGGTGTCACCTGCCTGGGCAGCCTGATGCTGATGGACCACATCATTAGTTTGCTGCCCAACCCCGAGCAGGGCAACTACCACAAGGCCACCACTGCCGACGGCAAGGTGGAAGAGTTCGTTGTCTCTCCCGGTGGCGTTCCCTCCGCATTCGTGTGGAAGACCGTCTCCGATCAGTACGGCAAGTACTCCTTCATCAAGGTGCTGTCCGGTACCATCACCTCCGATACCACTCTGGTCAACTCCCGTACCGGCGAGACCGAGAAGCTGGGCCGCCTGTACAGCATGTGCGGCAAGCGCAACTCTGAGGTCAAGGCTTTCAACTGCGGCGATATCGGTGCCATCGGCAAGATGGACAAGGTCAAGACCGGCGATACCCTGTGCGATCCCAGAAAGGTCGTTTCTCTGAAGGGCATTCCCTATGCCGAGCCCTGCTACAGTGTTGCCATCGCTCCCAAGGTCAAGGGCCAGGAAGAAAAGGTCGGCACCGGCCTGAACCGTCTGAATGAGGAAGATCCCTCCTTCAGCCTGTACAACAATCCCGAGACCAAGCAGCTGGTGCTGTCCGGCGCCGGCGATCAGCAGCTGGATGTTCTGGTTGCCAAGCTGAAGAGCCGCTTCGGTGTGGAAGCTGTCCTCAGCCCCGCAAAGGTCGCTTACCGTGAGCGCATCAAGAAGAAGGTGGAGGCCCACGGCCGTCACAAGAAGCAGACCGGCGGCTCCGGCCAGTTCGGTGATGTCTGGGTCCGCTTCGAGCCCCAGGAAGAGCAGGACGAGCTGATCTTCGCTGAGGAAGTCTTCGGCGGCAGCGTGCCCAGAAACTTCTATCCCGCAGTTGAGAAGGGTATCCAGGAAGCTGTCCAGAAGGGCCCCCTGGCCGGTTACCCCATGGTCAATCTGAAGGCGGTCCTGTACGATGGCTCCTACCATCCCGTGGACTCCAACGAAATGGCCTTTAAGCTGGCTGCCATCCTGGCCTTCAAGGAGGCTATGCCCAATGCCGCTCCCACTCTGCTGGAGCCCATCGGCAGCCTGGCAGTTACCATCCCCGACAGCTACATGGGCGATGTCATCGGCGATCTGAACAAGCGCCGTGGCCGCGTCATGGGCATGAACCCCGATGCCGACGGCAATACCGTTGTCGAGGCTGAGGTCCCCATGGCTGAGATGAGCAGCTATGCCATCGATCTGCGTGCCATGACCCAGGCTAGAGGCTCCTTCACGCTGAAGTTTGAGCGTTATGAGGAAGTCCCCAAGGCCAACCAGGCAAAGATCATTGCCGACGCCAAGAACGACGACTAATACGAAAGGATCCCGGTGCTTTTGGAAAGCGCCGGGATCTTTGTATGACTGTAACCATCGACCGATCGTCTTCGGAAAAAGCAGCCGCCGCAGTGATGCGGCGGCTGGATCTTTATCTCATGCAGGCCCTTGGCTGCGGGAGCAGCAAAAGCTGTTATTTCTGCTTTTCAAAGTATTCCTCCAATCCGGGGATCTCAATGGCGCAGACATATGCTGTGGCATAGTTTGCGTATGTTTCGGATCCGTTCTGCCATTCATCGAGCTTTTTATAGAAAACATAGAACGGCACGACCAGATTCATTCCCTGCCTGTCGCTATCCGCCACATATACATAACTCACATGGTCGTAATCCGTCAGATTTCTTCTGCCAAACACATAGCCCTTCGCCAACATTTCCTCAGCTTCTTCCAAAGAGATCAGATTTCCGTATCCAACAGTTTGGTAGTTTATATAGGAGGGCATGCGTTTCTGGTAATAGCTGATCTTTGCAGTGATCCGGTCATCTGCGCTGCTGATTCCGTAGTCATAGTCTTTATTATTCCAAGAAATGGTAATGTAGTCCGTGACTGGAGCCGTATTGATCTTGTTCAAGGGATGTGCTGATTCGTTGTAAAAGACAACATTCACATTTCGTGCACTATACCGTACGACCTTTGCGTCCGAGAATTTCACACCGAATATCGCAAACAGCTTCTGTTTGATGGATTCCAGAGATGCCAGGATCTCTTCGTCGCTCAGGCTTGGATCAATGGTTACCAATTCTCCATCCAGCTGCAGTTTACAGTCACCGCGTCTGCGTCTGGTCGCTTCGATGCGAAATACTTTGGATTGCCCCAGGACTCCGAAGTTGTTAAGAACATCATATTTCTCCTTATAGTCCGAAACAGAAACTCCCAGGCTTTCGCACATTCGCTCCAGAATGGGTGTTGTCCAGTTTTTCAGTTCTGCCTTGGATTCCGGAAGCTTCATATCATTGCGATTGAAGATCAACGCCGTTTTCGCAGTCGGTAACGGGTTCAATAACGGGCCTTGTTCCGCATCTACTACTGTGCGATAGAATCTGTCCGAGTCACCCAAAATGTTTTCGCTCTCGGCCGTGACCTCGAGCAGCTGCTCCATGGACAGGTCAAACCGCGAATATGGCCGCGGCGCAAGCAAGATACCACCGATCAGGATCGCCAGACAGGCAGCGATCGCTGTGATGCGCAGCCAGGGTTTTTTCTTTACGGGCGTAGGATATTCTGCTTCTTCGATCAATGCCGCATCGATATACTCCATGCTCTGTAACAGATCTTCCCCTTTCATAGATAGTATCCCTCCTTTTCCAAAAAACTCTGCAGCTCTCTGCGGCAGCGCAGCAAAGTAGTCTTCACTTTGCTTTCTCCGATGTCAAGCTTCGCTGCGATCTCCGCGACGGAATCCATATACCAGTACCGGCGCAGGAAAATGACCCGCTTTTCCGGGGACAGCCCAAATAAATATCGGCTGATCAGCTGACCAAGCAGCAGCTTGTCCACTTCCGCTGCAGGATCATCCGAAGCGGGAATACATTGGGTCAGCTCAGTACGCAGCTCCACAAGCGTGCCATACCGCTTCAAGCGGTTACGGCTGCGGCACACATCTATGGAGATATTCCGAATTATCCGGGCAAGGAACGCAAACAGATATTCGTAGGGCTTACTGGGCGGAATGCGGTTCCACGCTTGCAGGTATGTATCGTTTTCGCATTCTTCTGCTGTTTCGGGGTCTCTGACGATCCCCAATGAGATCGTGCGCAGCCTCGTGCCGTATTTTTCTGTCGTCTGTGCGATGGCTTCTTCTTTTCTTGCCAGATACAAATCGACGATCAAAGTGTCTTCCATCCAATTCTCCTCCTTTGCGCCGTGATGAAGGCCCTTCACTTTCTATAGCGACATTCTGCTGCAGCAGGTTACACTTTTTTGTATTTTTATTATAATCGGACACACACGCAATTTCAATGCTCCGTGTACATCTTCCCATCCGTGTGCGATCATGACCGGTTTTTCTGATACAAAAAACCGGCCGCTGAACTGCTTCAGCGGCCGGTATACGGTATGGAATTACTTCAGGATGGTACCCATGGTGTTGGGGGCGATGGCGCCGGCGTTGGACTCATCGGTATCGATGTGCATCGCCAAAGCGTACTTGTCGCTGACACGGACGACCACATCGCCGAAGATCAGGGCGCGGCCGTTGGAGGGGACCTGGACACTGACTACCTGCTTGTCGCTCAGACCCATGCGCTCAGCATCGGCGGTGGTCATGTGGATGTGACGCTTGGCGACGATGACGCCCTCGCTCAGCTCCACTTCGCCGCAGGGGCCGACCATCTTGCAGGCGCCGGAACCGGCGATGTCACCGGACTCACGGATGGGTGCGGCAACACCGATGCTGCGGGCATCGGTCAGGGACAGCTCCACCTGGGTCTCGGGACGGACAGGTCCGAGGATGGAAACACCGGCCAGGGTCTTCTTGGGGCCAACGATGTCCACACGCTCAGCGCAGGCGTACTGGCCGGGCTGGGACAGATCCTTCTTCTTGGTCAGCACGTAGTCCTTGCCGAACAGGGTCTCCAGGACTTCCTGGGTAACATGGACATGACGGGCAGAGGTTTCAACCAAAACTTCCATAGACATAGTAAATGACACTCCTTCATTATTCCGCGGCAGCACAGCCGCATTTTTACGACTATATTTTAGCGCAAAATACCTTTTATTTCAAGAGGACAAAATAAAAAAACGCCCATCAGGGCGTTTTTTTCAATAGTTTATCATAGGGCAACACGGTGATCACACCCAGGATCATCAAACCGCACCATACCAGGATCAGATTGCTCCAGCCAATGGCGGAAACGGCATTGGCGAATAGCGTGGAGGCAGCGGAGGCGGCCATATAGCTAATGAAATCCAAAAAGCCCGTAGCGGTGGATACCATACCGGTATCCCGCAGGCTGGGGCAGTATTGGCTCCAGAGCATGGTCGCGGCACTGTTGCAGGCGAGGATCGCCAGAGTGATAAAGGCCAGACTTAAATAGGAGTGCTTGCTCAGAAAGACCAGCAGGAAGGAAATTGCGGAAACGCCGAAGGAGAGCAGGATGGTCAGATCCCGGTTGCGGCCCAATCGTTCATAGACAAAGACGGAAATAAAAGCAGCGGAGGAAATGACCAGAGTTGCCACGGTAAACAGCATGGCCGCAGTGTTGGCGGCAAAGCCAAGATATTCGGAAAAAAAGGTGGTCAACCAGAATACCACACTGGTGCGTACGATGCCGGTCAATGCGGAGACCGCTGTGAACTTGACGATTTGCCGCTTCAGCAGCAACTGCAGGCCGCCACCGGAGGCTGCCTTTGCGGGCTGAAACCTGCCATACCGGATGTACCCCTTTTTTTCAAAGATGGTAAAGAAGAGGAAACAGAGAAGACCCATGACCAGCAGCAGACTGCTGCTGACGCGGAATACACTTTTCCAGACCAGGAAGCCCGCCAGCAAGCCGGCCAGGGGGGAACCAAGGAAGGAGGCAAGGGTATAGCCCAGGGAGCATCGCGGTGCGTACAAGGGGTCGACATTTTCTGCCACCACCTTGGTCATAGGGGCATAGATCATGGCCAGGGAGAAACCGGTGGCACAATAGGCGAGATAAACCGCGGTGGGATGCGCTGCCAGCAGAGGCATCAGGAAGTTAAAGATGCCTGCAAAGATCAGTCCCAGACCGATCATATATTTTGCCTTGACCTTATCGCCGATCACGCCGTTGATCAGCTGCCCCACTGCGTAGAAGGAAAAATATGCGGAACTTAGAGCGCCGATGAATTCTTTGGAGAATGTGCCTTCTGCCTCGATCTGCGGGGAAACAGCGCCCAGAATGTTGCGCGCAAGGTATACCGCAAGATAGGAAACAGAGCAAAGTGTGCCGATCATGACGGCTTTTTTAACCTTGTTGCTTAGGGGGTGTCTGAGCATGGCTGGTCCTCCTTTGACAGAAATTGACAACACAAAGCAAGATGATTATATTCCTGTTGCGATGGGGTGTCAATGGACAAAGGTGCTGGTTTTCCTTGTAATTGTTGCGGGAATATGGTATGCTTTGTATATAAAACGATCAGAAGGAGACAGCTATGCTGCCACAGGAATTTTTATCTCGTATGCAGACGCAGCTGGGGGAGGAATACCCGGCGTTTCTTGCCAGCCTGGAGCGGCCCCGTGCCGTGGCGCTGCGGTTTAATCCGCTGAAAGGAGAGAGTCCTGCGCTGCCCTTTGTGGGAGCGCCGGTACCCTGGGAGCCGATGGGGTATTACTATGACCCCCAAAGCCGTCCCGGCCTGCACCCTTATCACGAAGCCGGCGTATACTATCTTCAGGAGGCCAGTGCCATGGCTCCGGTGACGCTGCTGGATCCCCAGCCCGGAGAACGGATCTGTGACTTGTGCGCGGCTCCGGGAGGAAAATCCACCCAGATTGCCGGCAGGCTTATGGGCGAAGGCTTCCTGCTGTGCAATGAGTATAGTCCTAAGCGGGCAAAGATCCTGTCCCGGAATATCGAACGCATGGGCATCGCCAATGCCCTGGTGACCAATGAGCATCCTGAGAATCTGGCCCGACTGCTGCCGGAATATTTCGACCGGGTGCTGATCGACGCTCCCTGCTCCGGAGAAGGTATGTTCCGCAAGGAAGAGGCGGCGGTGACGGATTGGAGCCCGGAGACAGTGCAGATGTGCGCCCGGCGCCAGTCTGAGATCCTCCATTCCGGTGCGCAGCTGGTGCGTCCCGGCGGTCGGCTGGTGTACTCTACCTGCACCTTTGCCCCGGAAGAGGATGAGCTGGCGGTGGAGGAATTCCTGCGTGCCCACCCGGAATTTACGGCAGAATCGGTGGAAGCGCCCTGGTTCGATCCGGCCGGTCAAGGCGGCTGGCGTCTCTGGCCCCATAAGCTGCTGGGCGAGGGACATTTTGCCGCGGTGCTGCGCAAAAGCGGCGAGGGAAGCGCCGAAGCGCCCTTGGAGCCGGGGGGAAAGCTTCCCAAGGAATTTACGGAATTTGCCAAAACCATGGGCATTCGCCTGCCGGAAGGCAAAGCCGTCCGGTTTGGCCAGAGCTTGTATTGGGTCAGCGAAGAGCTGCCCTCTCTGCGGGGGCTGAAGGTGCTGCGGCCCGGTCTGGAGCTGGGAGAACTGAAAAAAGATCGCTTTGAGCCTGCCCATGCCCTGGCACTTTGGCTGCGCTCCTGCGCCCAGGTATGCCGCCTGGAGCCTGACAGTCGGGAAATAGCGGCATATCTGCGGGGAGATGTGGTGCCGTCGCCGGTAAAGGGCTGGTGTCTGGTGATGGCGGGGGACTACTCCATCGGCTGGGGCAAAGGCGACGGAACCGTGCTGAAGAACCATTATCCCAAGGGCCTGCGAAGGCTGACATGAAATAATCCTTTACAGAGCGACTTATCTGTGATATAATTAACAAACTGTAAAGAAGTTATGGTAACAAAGTCATGGCTTGCATGGTAATTTCAAATATTCGCAAGGAGAGGATATTCCTTGGCACGATATGAAATCAACGGCGGCATTCCGCTGCAGGGCACCGTTACGATCAGCGGCGCGAAGAACGCAGCCGTAGCGATCCTCCCGGCCGCGCTTCTGGTGAAGGGCGATTGCCGGATCGAGAATGTACCGAATATTTCCGATGTGCGGATCCTTTTGGAGATCCTGGAGAAAATGGGCGCCAGGATCCGTTACCCCGAGCCCGGTGTTGTAGAGATCAACTGTGATAATGTGCAGGTCACTTGCCCCGATGAAGAACTGGTCAAAAAGCTTCGCGCCAGCTATTATTTGATGGGTGCGCTGCTTGGCCGCTCCGGTGAGGCCCATGTGGCGCTGCCCGGCGGCTGCAATTTCGCCTCCCGTCCCATCGACCAGCATATCAAGGGCTTTGCTGCTCTGGGTGCGGTCGTGGACGAAACAGAAGAATATGTAGATTTGCGGCCCGGCCGTAACGGCCTCAAGGGCAACCGGATCAGCCTGGATGTGGTAAGCGTGGGCGCTACGGTGAACATTATGATCGCCGCGGTGCTGCTGCCCGGCCAGACGGTCATTGAAAACGCGGCCAAGGAGCCGCATATCGTTGACCTGGCCAACTTCCTGAACACCATGGGCGCCCGTGTTTCCGGTGCCGGTACTGACACGGTGAAGATCAAAGGCGTACAGGAGCTGCGTGGCAGCACCTATGCTATCATCCCCGACCAGATCGAAGCCGGTACATATCTGGCTGCCGCGGCGGCTACCGGTGGCAATGTGCTGGTGAGAAATATTATCCCCAAGCACATGGAGTGCATTACCTCCAAGTTGGCAGAAATGGGCGCTGATGTGATCCATTATGATGATGCCATCCGTATCCGCTGCCCCATTCGCCTGAGCCATACCACTGTCAAGACCCGCCCCTATCCCGGTTTCCCCACGGATATGCAGGCACAGATCTGCGTGTGCATGTCCCTGGCTTCCGGCGTCAGCCGTCTGACAGAGAGCGTCTATGAGACCCGCTTCTTTGGCTACTGCACGGAGCTGCAGAGTATGGGTGCTGACATCCAGATCAACGGCAAGACCGCCATCGTCACAGGTACAGAAAGCCTGTCCGGCACCACGGTGTTTGCCCACGACCTTCGTGCCGGCGCGGCCCTGGTGATCGCGGGTCTGGCTGCGGAAGGCACCACCTGCGTGGAGAATATCCACTATGTGGAGCGTGGCTACGAGGATATCGTTGATAAGCTCACCGCTCTGGGCGCGGATATTCGCAGAGTTGAAGACTGACAAAAAAAGGTACGCCTGCGGGCGTACCTTTTCCTTTTTATCCGAAGATGCCGGTGGAAAGATACCGCTCCCCGGAGTCCGGCAGCACGGCGACCACGGTCTTTCCCGCATACTCCTTCAGCAGCTGAAACGCGACGTGGAGGGCAGCTCCGGAGGAGATCCCCACCAGCAGCCCCTTGCGCCGGGCAAGTCCCCGGGCGGCGGTGATGGCATCCTCTTGGGAAACAGTGAAGATCTGATCGATCACCGACTTGTCCAGCACCTCCGGGATAAAGCCCGGGCCAATTCCCTGGATGCCGTGCTTCCCCGGCTTGCCCCCGGAAAGGACCGGGGAGTCTGCCGGCTCTACGGCCACGACCCGCAGCTGCGGGTTTTGTTCCTTCAGAAATCTGCCTGCGCCGGTCAGTGTGCCGCCGGTCCCTGCGCCGGCTACGAAAATATCCACAGCGCCCTGGGTGTCCTGCCAGATCTCCGGCCCGGTGGTATCGTAGTGGGCCTGGGCGTTGGCCTGGCTGCAAAACTGATCGGGGAGGAAGCAGAAGGGATATTGACCAGCCAATGCCTTTGCGGCTGCTACCGCGCCGGGCATCCCTTCCTCCGCCGGTGTCAGCACTACCTCCGCACCGTAGGCGGCCATCAGAAGCTGCCGTTCCTTACTCATGGATTCGGGCATGACGATGATGCACCGCAGCCCCCAGGCTGCCGCAAGGGCGCACAGGGCAATGCCGGTGTTGCCGGAGGAAGGCTCGATGATCACCGTGTCTGCCTGAAGCAGTCCTTGCTGCCGGGCGGAGGTGAGCATCCCCAGAGCTGCCCGGTCCTTGGCAGATCCGGTGGGATTGAAACACTCCGGCTTGACCAGCAGCCTGCCTCCTTCCGGTGTTCGGCATAGCTCCAGTAAAGGCGTACCGCCGATCAGCTGGGAAACGGATGTGAATATTTGCGCCATAAAAAAGCCTCCTGTTTCGTTTCCTATAGTATATTGCAAAGGCGGTGGCGAATTCCGATGGAATTTGCATTTCTTCCGGGCTATAAACAAAACCAGGAGGGGATGCTATGGAGGAAAAAGAATCGCAGCTGGCCGAGATCACCCGGAGCCTTCTGGAGGACTATGAAAAGGGGCGGGATATTGACCGGTTGGACGGTGCTTGCTATCCCACCAGGACCGAGATGGCGGCGCTGATCCGGCAGCTGCGCGGGATCCTGCTGCCCGGTTTCCGCGGTGAAACGGCGGCAGATACGATCCGGGAGACGCTGCTGCGGCTGCAGGGGCAGATGGATGCGGTCATGGGCGCTGATGCCGACACCATGGAGCTTTGCCTTGCGTTTTTTCGTCAGCTGCCGGAAATTCGGGCCATGCTCCAGACGGATCTGCAGGCGGCCTTTGATGGGGACCCGGCAGCAACATGTAAGGAGGAGATACTCCTCGCTTACCCGGGGCTGTTTGCCATCACGGTCTACCGATTGGCCCACGGGCTGCAGGCGCTGGGCGTGCCGCTGCTGCCCAGGATGATGACGGAGTACGCCCACAGCGTTACAGGTATCGATATTCACCCCGGCGCAAGGATCGGTCATCACTTTTTCATCGACCACGGCACCGGTATCGTCATCGGTCAGACTACCGTGATCGGAAACTTCGTGAAGCTCTATCAGGGCGTGACCCTGGGCGGCCTGTCTACCCGGGGTGGGCAGGAACTGCGTGGCAGCAAGCGCCATCCCACCATCGAGGATGGGGTGACGGTCTACGCCAATGCTACCATCCTGGGCGGGGATACGGTGATCGGCCAGGGCTGCGTCATCGGCGCCAATGCCTTTTTGATCCACTCCGTAGCGCCGGGGACGACGGTGCGGATGGAGCAGCAGCCGCTGCGATTTCATTATCGCCGGGAAACAGGGGAATAAATTTGGCTGCCCGGAGATCCCGGGCAGCCGTTTTCTTATCCTTTAGCAGCAGTTGTCCGCGCAATCGCAGCCGTTGGGCGTGAACTGGGCAGTGGGGAAGGGGATCCTGCTGAACATCTCGCAGGGATCTTCCGTGCTGCCGGCGGCATCGCAGCAATCCTTGGTAGGGATGGCGTAGTCCAGCACCGGCACGATCAGCTGCGCATCCCGCTCCAGACGGATAATGGAGAATTGCCCCAGGGTTACCAGCAGCCGGCGACGCTCTCCGGTGAGTACCAGCTCATCGTCAAAGAGGCAACGGATGGCGGCGGGGATCTGGAGGGCGCATTCGTCTCTGTGCTTGCAGTCGCACAGATCCTGCACCTTGGAGCTGAGCACCATGGGATCCAGCACCTCCACGATGGCTGTGGGACGGTTGGCCAGCAGCAGAGTGGGGCCGTCAGCCTCCTGCAGTCTGGTGTCGCTGCGGTAGATGTGGGCCCGGCTGTCCTCACCGCAAAGCACGGCCCGCTTGGAGAACACTGCCAGACCGTGCAGCGCCGCGGGTCTTGCGGTGCCGATGGTTGCGTCCGCCAGGATGCGATAGTAGAAGGTCACATCGACACAGTAGTGATCGCGGTCGAAGGCCACCGGCTCCACATCGATATATGTGTACAGAAGCTCGGCACAGCGGACTCTCACGCTTGCGCAGGTATCCAGAAGATTCTGGGAGCACTTGGTCAGATAGACTCTCAGATCCTCAATGCAGTCCTTGTCACGGCAGCTGTCCGTGATCTTGCGGGTGTGGATGGACATAGCCTGCTGCCCACCGGGGCAGACCAGGGTGTCGTTGCACTGTTCAGACATGGTTGATACCTCCCGATAATATGGTGGGAATAAGCAAAATCGCTTATAGGACAGTTTATGCGCAAAGGTGGCGAAAGTGCAGACGAAGAAAAAGGACCGCTGCCCAGTGCAGCGGTCCCGGAATCGGTTAACCAAAGATGTATTTTGTTTCGGAGTGGTAGGGGGTGCCGGCTTTGACGAAGGGCTGCTTCCACTCGGGGTGGTTGACGGCGTCGGGATAGAACTGGGTCTCCAGACACACACCGCCGCGGAAGCAGTAGGAGACTCCGTCCTTGCCCTTGTCGCCTTCCAGGAAGTTGCCGCAGTAGAACTGGACACCGCAGCAATCCGTCTCCACGGACATGGTGCGGCCGGAAACGGGGTCGGTAAGCACGGCGCAGGGATTGGTGTAGACCTCGAAATTGTGGTCATAGCCGTTTTGCAGCTTCAGAGCGAAGTAATCTTCCCCAATATCCCGGCCGATGGCCTTGGGTGTGCGGAAATCCATGGGCGTGCCTTCCACCTGCGGCAGCTGGCCGGTGGGGATGGAGTCGGCATCAGCAGCGGTGAAGTGACGGGCAGGCATGCACAGGAGCTGATCCAGAGAGCGTTCCGGCTTGTCGTGACCTGCCAGGTTGAAGTAGCTGTGGTTGGTCATGTTGAACACGGTGTCCTGGTCGCAGATGCCGTCGTAGACGATCTTCAGCGTGCCGGGAGCTTCCAGCGTGTAGGTCACATGGATCACCGCGTTACCGGGGTAGCCCTGGTCGCCGTCGGGGCTGTCAAGGCGCAGCTGAATGCTGTTTTCCGTGTGGCTGACCACCTGCCACAGGCGATCCTTGTAGCAATTGGGGCCGCTGTGGAGGCTGTTTTTGCCGTTGTCATTGATGGGCAGCTGATAAGTCTTTCCGTTCATGGGGAAGGAAGCTCCGCCGATACGGTTGGCATTGCGGCCTACGACGGTGCCGAAGTAGGTGGTGCTGGCGGAATATTCCTCAGGGGTATCAAAGCCCAGGACCACATCTGCCACATTGCCGGCAGCGTCGGGTACCAGCAGCTTGACGATGGTAGCGCCGTGGTCGGAAATTTCCGCGGTGAGACCGCCGCCGGTGATGGTGTACAGGTATGCCTGCTGAGCGTCAGCGCGGGTGCCGAAAAGCTTTTTCATAGTTGGCTCTCCTTTAATGTTAAAAGTATTGCCGGGAATTTTCTTTTGCCATTATACACCAGACAAAAGCGGTTTTCAATATTTCTTTCGCACCATAGAAAAAAGAAGCAATAGCGGCACCCTATATTTTCGGAAATTGGGATTTAGCGGTCTGTTGCGATGGCGCGGCAGCGCCCGTGGCTCCCTTGTGCAAAGGGAGCTGTCAGCGCAGCTGACTGAGGGATTGTTGCAGCGCTTGCTTGCGATTTCGCCGAGATCCGATGCAAATTCGTAACGCGCTATCGCACAATCCCTCCGGCCCTCCGGGCCACCTCCCTTTACACAAGGGAGGCATGAGACGGTGATAGTCTAAACACTAAACGGAAATCTGAATTTGAGAGGAATTATAAAAACAGTTGCGTTTCCGTGAGAATTGGGTTAAAATGATAAAAAGTGAGGAAGGAGGGAGAAAAATGCATCAGATCCCGGAAAAAGAGACCCTGGAGCAGATCGCGGAGCTTTTCAAGGCCTTTGGCGATCCTACGAGAGTGGAGATCCTGTCCCAGCTGCAGCAGGGGGAGCTTTGCGTCAACGATATTGTGGAAGCGGTGCAGATCTCCCAGAGCGCCATTTCCCATCAGCTGCGGATATTGAAGCAGATGCATCTGATCAAGTCCCGCCGGGAGGGAAAGAACATCCTGTATTCTCTGGCAGATGACCATGTGCGCACCATTCTG
>JBGVJN010000125.1:0-22472 GCA_045129455.1 Faecousia sp.
GCCCGGGGTGAGGTGGATCTACGATGTAGATCCACCGGCGGGAGTAAACCCCCGCCCTACAATATGGTCATAGGTGCGCCGCCCTTGTAGGGGCGGTCATTGACCGCCCGCCTATACCCACCGCCGGGGGGAGGGTGCCCCCGAAGGGGGGCGGGAGAGGAATGGCGAAATGTTGGACACAGGAAGAAGTCTGATACGGTGTACTTATCGCCAGGTTTCTGCCCGCATTCCTCATCCGCCTCGCTTACGCTCGGCACCTTCCCCCCGGGGGAAGGTATAGGGTGCGTTGCCCTTGTAGGGGCGGCCGGGTTTGCGCACGACCTGCGCCATAATTTATAATTTATAATTTGTAATTTGTAATTAAAAAGGACGCTGCCGAAGCAGCGTCCTTTTTTTGCTTACATTAACCGACCATGCGGCCCTTCTTGGAGATCAGAGCCACAGTGCCGATGCCGGAGACCACCAGCAGTGCCGCGAACACGCCGCTGATATCGCCGGTCTTGGGGTTACCCTCCTGGATGACCACCAGGTTCTTCACGGTAACAGCGCCGGCCTGTCCCTGGTTCACCAGGCAGCGGAAGCCGATCTGGCCCGCGCTCCAGGTGCTGTCATTGACCACGATGGAGGGAGTATCGGAATGGTTGAAGTAGACGGAGATGGTCTCGCCTCTGGCAACGATCTTCCAGTGGGCGGTATCGCCGGGGTGGGGGCATGCATGGGAGTTTTCGGGGGTCTTGACCTGCTCCCAGGTACCCTTCAGCTTACCCACGAAGCACCATGCCCGGTCGGACATGATGGCGTAGCCGTCGCCGTCGTCGGGGCCGGCACCGGGCTTATTGGCACGGATGACAGCGCCGAAGGAGTTGGCCTGGCCTTCCACATCGAATTCCATGGTGAAGTCGCCCCAGACCATATCGTTCAGATAGTAGTAGGTCCAGCCGGCCATGGACTCGGCACCGCCGATGGTCAGCGCGCCGTTCTCATTCCAGTAGATGCCGTAGGGGGTGTAGGAGCCGCCCTTGCCGGACTTGAAATCATCCTTCCACTCCTGGTGGGGCTGCTTTCTGCCGGTAGCGGGGATGGTCATGGTGTTCTTGTCGATGACGGTAGTACCCTCAGCGTCGCTGAAGCACACGCCGCAATCCTGGCAGGTGTAGTATTCCTTGTTACCGGTGGTAGTCTCGCCGGCGGGCTTGGCAGCCACCTTGGTGATGTTGTGGCCGTTGGTGCAGGTGTTGATGTCGGTGATCCGCTGGGTAGCCTCAGCATCCGCAAAGATCCGGTCACAGGTGGAGCAGGTATAGTGCTTCAGCTTACCGGGCTGGGCAGGAACTTCGGTGAGGGTGTGCAGCTCGGTGATGGACAGGTTGTCCACAACAGCAGTAACTGCGCCGCCGGGATTGAAGGTACGGAAGCCGATGGCACCGGAGCGATACAGGGTAGCGTCCATAGCCATGGAGGGAGTAGCAGCGCCATTGAAGTAGACCTCAATGCGGTTGCCCTTGGCAACGATCTTCCAGTGGACATTGCTGGCGCCGGGCTGGGTCGCCCAGGGCAGGTTATCCACGGGATTGACATGGCCGGCAGCCTGCAGGGCGTCAAAGCCGGTGAAGGTGCCGTTTTCTGCCATAAAGAAGGCCCAGTTGGTGTCGCACAGGACGCCGTAGCCCTGGTTCTGGCAGTCATCGGCGGTCTGCTGCTGAGCGCGCAGGATGACGCCGAACTCGCTGGTCTGGTTGATCACATCGAACTCCATAACGAAGTCGGTCCAAACCATGTCCTTCAGCCAGTAGTAGCACACGCCGGCACCGGCACGGGTGTCGCCGACGGTCAGCTGGCCATCCATGTTCCACCACCAGCCATGGGGAGTGTAGTAATCGCCCTTGCCGCTGCCGAAATCATCGGTCCAGGTCTGGGCCAGATCCAGCTCCTCAGCGCCAACTAGCATAGCAGGCAGAGCGCAGACGATCATAGCGATGGCCAGCGCCACGCTCAGGATCTTGCGAAGATGCTTTTTCATTGTAATTTCTCCTAAATTATGATACATAACCTGCCGCGCAGGTTGGGTTTACAAAGTTATACAGGGTCGATGCGCAGATGGGAGAATCTTCCGTCGCCGCCCAGCGTGCCGAAGCCGATGCGGCCCGGGACATTGGGGATCTGCAGAGCGCAAAGCTGAGTATCGCAAGCCCACAGGGAAAGTCGGTCGCCATGGGCGAAGAGGCGCAGCCGCTGCTCGCCGGCTGTGGGCAGGCTGCCGGAAGCAAGCTCCGCAAGTGCCTTGCCGTCGCAGCTGACCACCCGCCAGGAATCGGGGGTGAGCATCACGCCGATGCCCTCCCACAGATATCTGCCGGTGGCGGGATTATTGATCCGCAGCAGCAGGCCGCTTTCGCCGGTGACCGGAAGGATCCGGCACTCCAGCCGGAAGTCCTGCCAGATATTGCGCAGCAGTACCTTGTCACCGTAATCCGGAGCGGCCGTACCCTTCAGGTACAGGCCATTATCCTCATAAAACACCGTATGGCAGCGGTAGTAGGCAAATTCCTGCCACAGATCTGCCGCCTGCCCGGGATTGATCTCCAGCGCCGTGCCGGCTTCCAAAGGCTTTTCGCCGGATGGCACAGGCATTTTCTCACCTCTGGCCTTCAAAGGCGCAAAGGTGGGCCGGTCATTCTCGTCCCAGGTAACCTTATGGAGGTTGATGACCCGGTTCCAGCCGCCGGGAAGGGTATCGTTATCATCAAACTTGCTGTGGAACAGCAGCCAATCCTCGCTGCCGTCGGGAGACGGTACGATGCAGGCATGGCCGGGGCCGATGATATCCTTCTGGGCGGTGAGAATAGGGCTTTCCTCCTTCACCCACACAGACCGGTCCAGGATATTTTCCGGATCGGTGCAGTGGAGCAGCGCCAGGCAGTACTGGGGCAGATGGGCCGCATTGGCCGCGTACAGAACGGACACTTTGCCGTTTCGCACGATGGGGAACGCACCCTCGTTGATATCCGCCTCCCAGGGATGATCGGGCTTGGAAAGCAGCACCGGCTGGCCGCTGATCTTCGTGGGGGAGGACATAGGGGCCATGAAGAGGGTATTTTCCCCTTCATATTTACGCATATAGATGAATATCAGCCGTCCGTCGGGCAGTTCCATCACCGTACCGTCGATGGACATATGCTCCCCCAGCTCCAGCTCGCCGCAGAAGCGGTAAGGGCCGAGAGGCTCGTCCGCCTCCAGCACGAACATCCGGTGGGTGTCCCACCAGGGCATGCCGGCGCCCTCCGCGCCGGCAAAGTAGATGTACCACTTGCCACGCAGATACCAGATCTCCGGTGCCCACAGGTCGGCAGAGCATTTTCCGCTGTCGAAGGCGGTGAAGGCGATACGACGGATCCCCCGGTCAGTCAGGCTATCGGAGCCGAAGACCTCGATCTGCCGGGAATCCGGGGATTCTGCCACGCCGTAGTAGCGGCCGTCGGGCCCCTTGCAGACGAAGGGGTCCTGGCCGGCATAAATTGGATTGGAAAACTGTAAATTCATGCAGCTTCCCTCCTTGCATTTTCTTATTCGCTGACCGTAAAATCGATCTTCAGCAGGGAAACGGGCTTCACATCCACGGTCATGCTGCCGTCAGCGCTGACCTGGCCTGCCACATAGCTGGCGGGCTTGACCGCGTTGGGGTTGGAATAATCGTTCTGGGCCACGCAGCTCTCGTTCCAAAGCTCGGTGATATTGGTGAGGGTCACATTGCCAAAGGGCAGCTGCACCTGGAAGCGGGTATTCTCATTGTAAGACTTGTTGATGAGGAATACCGTGCCGGTCTTGGTGGCGGGATCATAGTACACGGAGGCCTCGCCCACGCCCACATCCTTCTGCTCAGGCATCAGACCGATGGCAATGGAGTCGAAGGTATCGCCGCCGGAAACACCGGTGGTCAGCACATCACGGCCCACCTGCTCCGAATACCAGCGGAACACGAAGCTATTGCAGTTATCCCAATAGACCTGCTTGCCGGTGACGCTCTTATCCACCAGCGCACCCAGCAGATTGGCGGCGGCATAGTGGTTGATCAGCGGCAGATAGCAGGCGGAGGTCACCTTAGGCTCGGCGATCACCGTATTGAGGAAGGAAGCCATGTACACAGAGCCGGCAACGGAGGCACTGTAGCCGCCGATGGGGCCCCATTCGGTGATCTGGATGGAGATATCGTCGGCATGCTCCGTAGCGCAATCGTTAATGAGTGCGATCTCCTGGTCCAGCAGGAAGCGGACGAACTGAGACGAACTCATCAGGCACTTGACGATGTCCTTCTGGGTCTCGCCGGAGACAAAATAAGGAGAATAGCCGATATGCACATCGATGAAGTCGATCTTATCTCCCAGCTGGGAAAGGATGGTGGAATCCCAGTTGCGGTACTTGCAAAGCGGATGGGAGGGGGTGATGCCGATGGCGCCAAACTCAATATCGTCAGCAGCGCCGTCCAGCTCCTTCCAGACCTCGTTGTAGAAGTCCACATATTCCTGGGGCGTGCAGGTGACCTTCATGCCCGCCACACGCTCTTCCGCCATGCAAACCTCATTGCCCACGCAGAACGACCAGATATCCGCGCCCTTTTCCTTGTAGTAGCGGACCCAATCGGCAGCCTCTTTGGCGGTGCCGTTGCCCGCATTCAGCTGGATGGTCACGCCGTCACCGGCGGCCTTGCACAGCTCCAGGAATTCATCGGGGCCGAAGGTGGCGATAAAGCGCTCACCGTCGTAGGTCTCATAGGTGGGGTAGTCCTTGGAGAAGGGGTCGATCTGGGGGATACGCACATCCCCGATGGACTCATTCCAGTGGAAATAGTCACCTTCAATACCGCCGGGATAGCGCAGATGGGTGACACCGGAGTTCTTCAGCTGCGCAAGCAAGGTCTCATCCGGAGCATTTTCCCGGGAATCCCACTGGCCGTAGCCGTCACCACGCCAGGAAACATTGGCGCCGAAGATGCCGGCCTTCACATCGTTCACGGCCTCGGAAGAGACAGTGACGGTGACGACCTTCTTATTTGTATAGGCCTCGTTCCAGCCCAGGGACAGCATGACGATCTGAGGATCCGTGGGAGCATCCTCCCCGGTGGGGGTGGGGATGACCGTCTCGCCGTTGGGAGCAGTCTGGAGTGTCTGCTCCGTGCTGCCGGTAGTATTGTTCATGCCGGGTCCTCCCTGGGAGGGGTCGGAAGTTCCCGCTCCGTCAAAACCGACGCAGCCGCACAGCATCGTGGACAGGCACAGAAGCCCCGCCACGATGCGGCAGATTCTTTTCTTGTTCATAAAAACTCCTTTAAAGGAAGGGTCAGGCCTTTTTCTTCTTAATGATCACGACCACCACAACGGCAGCTACCACCACGACGGCGGCTGCGATCCAGATCCAGCTGCTGCCGGCAGGCGCGGGGGCATCGGGGGTTGTGGGCTGGGTAGCCTGGGGCTGAGTCTGCTGAGGCTGGGTCTGCTGAGGCTCAGTCTGCTGAGGCTCGGTGGGCTCTTCCTTGGGCAGCTCATAGACCTTGATGTTGCTGAAATAGCCGCTGTCGTCGCCCTCGAAGACCTTGAAGCGCAGGCCGATACCGCCTTCGGTATAGGTGGCGTCCTGGACCTGGACGGAGGGGATGGAGCTGCCGTCAACGAAGAGGGTCATGGTATTGCCTTCCACGACGATCTTCCAGTGCATCTTGCTGGCGTAGCCCAAAGCGGTGGCGGCGGGAGCCTGGGGGCCGTCGTCGGGCAGGGTCTTCCAGCAGTCGTTATCGTCCATGCCCACGAAGGCATAGGCGGAGTCGTAAGCAATGATATAGCCGCCGAAGCTGTCCACACCGGGGCCGGGATTGGTGGCACGGAAGATCACGCCGCCCTCGGCCACATTGATCAGATCCAGCTCCACTACATAGTCGGTCCAGCCTTCGGTGACGCCCATGTAGGTGTAGAACCACACATCGTTGCCATCGTTCTGGACGCTGATGCCGTTTTCGTCATAGGTCCAGTTGCCGGTGAAGGACTTCCATACCTCGCCGGCGGTGGCGGGGTCATACTCGTAAAGAACAGTCTCCTCTGCCGCGGATACATTCACGGCAAACATGGCCAGCATCAGTACGGCCAGAACCAAAGTAAACAGTTTTTTCATCGTTTTTTCGCTCCTTTTCATTAATCACGGCTTTTGCCGTCAGTTTTCTTTTTGGTATCCTTCCATAGCACCACACCCAGCACCACCAGCGCCGCGGCCATGATGCCGCCGCAGATCCAGGGGATCAGATCGGGCTTTTGATTTTGAGGCGCCTGGGTCTGGGGCTGGGTAGGCTCGGGAGCTTCCTCGCCGAAGATCTCGTCCAGCTTTGCTTTGAAGAGCGGTGCCACCTTTTCATAACCGGAGGCATTCATGTGAATCTGATCCGCCAGCCACATAGATGTATCCTCCGCCTTAACCACCGAGCCACACTCCAGATACCACACATTTTCTTTTTCTGCACAGTAGGCGATCATAGCTTCATTGATCTGCAGACGGGTGTTTTTATTACTGAGTTTGGACTCCACCGAAGGACTGAACCAGCTGGAGACCAGGATCACCGGTACGCCCGGCAGCTGCTCGGTAATGCTATCGATATACGCCTTCAGCTCAGAGATGATCTGGTTGGCAGGAGAGCCGCCGGAAGCATCGTTGCCGCCGGCACTGATGATCACCGCCTTGGGATTGTAGGGGATCAGCATCTGTTCGTTCTTTCCGGAGATGTGCCGCACCCAGGAGCCGCCCATGCCGAAATTCAGGATATCATAGGGTGCCAGGTCTGTCTGGCAATTTTTCCAGAACTCCATATGGGACGCGCCCATCAGGATGATCTTGTTCTGATTGTCCGCGGCGGGATTCTGCTCCACCAGACGGTCGGCCCACAGATCGTAAGTACCCTTTTCGTTGTACTCCACTTCCCCCGCGGGAATGCCGTTGATGACGATGTTCTCCACCCGTCCGGCTTCCTCCCCGGCCTTGGCTCTGATGCGGATGCCCACACCGCCGGCACGGTCGAAGGTATTATCGAAGGTCTGGATCAGCGGCTTTTCCATATTGTCCACATACAAGGTGTACACATTGCCGCTGACGGTGAGCTTCCAGTGCATCCGCTCCTTATATTTTAAGGGCGCGGCGGCGGTAGCATCGGGGCCGCCCTCATTGAGGGTCTTCCACTTACCTGTGTCGATGCCGAAGTAAGCATAGGCGCTGTCGTAGCCCACGAAGTAGCCATCGAAGGCATCGGCACCCACGCCGGGATCGCCGCAGCGGAAGACGAAGCCGCCTTCCTTAACGCCAACGAAGTCCGCTTCGATGGTGAAGTGCTGATAGGTGGTGTTGGTGATGATCTTGGGCCAGGCACTGGGGCCGTCGCCCACCAGGGAAAAGCCGGTATCGTCGAAGGTCCATTCACCACCAAAGGTCTGCCAGCTCAGACCGCCAATTTCTACGGTTTCCGCACTCACGCAAATACCTCCGATCATACAAAGGATCATGCAAAGAGATAAAATGTTGATCAACGCGCGCTTTTTCATACATTCACCTTAGCCTTTCACGGAGCCGATGGTGAGGCCGCCCTTGATATGCTTGGCAAGCAGGGGGAACACCGCCAGCACCGGGATGCAGGACAGCACCACATAGGCATAGCCCAGGCCACGGTCGCTTACCAGCAGCATCTGGGTCACATCCTGCTGACTCTTGATATCATTGAGGGACGCCAGCTTTGCCTGCAGGTAGGTCTGTAAGGGGTAATTGGCGCTGTCACGCATATAGATCATGCCGTCGAACCAGGCATTCCAGTGACCGATGAGGCAGAACATGGTCAGCGTCACCAGACAGGGGACGGCCAGAGGAACATAGATCCGGAACAGCATGCCGAAATCCGTCACACCGTCGATGATGGCCGCCTCCTTCACTTCCTTGGGGATGCCACGGAAGAAATTCAGCAGCACGATCACATTGAACACGGGAATGGCGCCGGGGATGACGATAGCCCAGATCTTGTCCATCAGCCCGAGATCGGAGATCAGCACATAGGAAGGGATCAGACCGCCGGAGAAAAGCATGGTGATGACCATGAACACCACATAGAATTTCCGACCGGGAAATTCCTTAGCCTCCAGTGACACAGGGTAGGCGGTAAAGATGGTCAGCACCATGGTGATCACCGTACCCAGCACCACACGCTTCAGACTGACGCCCACGGCGGTGATCATGGAGTTATCGGACAAAGCTTCCTTGAAGGCCTCCAGGGAGAATTCCTTAGGCCACAGGCCCACCAGATTCTGGGCGGACATTTTGCCCGAGGAGAAGGCCACGGCAACCATATGTACGAAGGGCAGGATGCCGCACAGGGCGATGACGGTAAGGATCGTGGTATTGATCACATCAAAGGGGGTGATCTTTTTCAGTTTTCTCATACTGCCACCTCCTTAGAAGATCCGGTAGCCGGCCCATTTATCCGCCGCCTTGTACGACAGCATCAAAAGGATCGCGCCTACTACGGATTTGAACAGGCCCACCGCGGTGCCAAGGCTGTAAAGACCGCCGTTGACGCCCATGCGGTAGACATAGGTATCGATGATATCCGCACCGGACATGACCGTGGTATTGTAAAGGTTGAACACCTGGTCAAAGCCGGCGCTCATGACGCCGCCCAGGGCCAGGATCACCAGCACCATGATCATATTGCGGATACCCGGGATGGTGATATAGCGGATGCGCTGGAAGCGGCCGGCGCCGTCGATGGTGGCCGCCTCATAAAGCGCCGGGTCGATGGCCGTCAGCGCGGCCATGAGAATAATGGCGTTATAGCCCACTTCCTTCCAGATATTCGAGATCACCAGAAGTACCGTGAACCAATGGGAATCCGTAAGGAAGGGAATGGTCTGGCCGGTGATGGCGAAGATGACCTGGTTAATGAGGCCCTCAGAGGAAGCCATATCCTTAACGATATCCGCCAGCACCACCCAGGAAACGAAGAAGGGGAACAGTGCGCAGCTCTGGATCAAAGACTTGAGCCACTTGATCTGCATCTCGTTCAGCAGCAGCGCCAGGATCACGGAGCAGCCGATGCCCGTGACCAGCTTCAGCAGGGACAGGTACAGGGTGTTCCACACCACCTGCTTGAAATTGGGCATGCTGAACATATACTCAAACCACTGCATACCCACCCACTGGGAGCCGAAATAGCCCTTACCGGGGAGATAATTCTGAAATGCCATCAGAATACCCGCCATGGGGTAGTAGCAGAACAGCCCAAGGATCACCAGCACAGGCAGCATCATCAGGTGCTTGCGCCAATGCGTCCGCAGATCCAGCCCGCCGGTTTTTTTCGGCATAGCGTCAGATCGCTGTTTCATCGCTGTTTACCGATCACTTTCCGGCCGCCCAGGTATTCACCTGGTCCACCAGAGTCTGGCCGCCGGTGGCGTACCAGTTGGTGACAAACTTATCAAATTCGCTGATATCCGCGCCCATAATGATCTTGACGAAGGTGGAAAGCTCCATCTCGTTGAGGGTCTTGTCCATGGCGGAGAACATGGTATCCTCCGGGCCACGGTAGGCATTGTACTTAAAGGTCTCATAGGTATCGTGCAGATTCTTGAACGAGCCGTACCAGGTGAGCATGGCGCTGCGGTTCATGGCAGAACCCACATCGTTGACCATCAGAGAATAGCCGTACAGACCCTCGGCATTGAGCTTGGAGGTATCGCCGGTCTCATAGGCCTCCCGGAGCAGAACGCCCATCTGGGTGTTCTTCAGAGGAGGATCAAAGAAGACGGGGGCATAATTCTTCAGATCGATATCGTAGTAGGTCTCGGACATCTGCAGATCCCAGAACCAGTCGGAGTACTGACCCTGCCAGATCTCATACCACAGGTTCAGCAGCTTCACGGCGGCTTCGGGGTTGGTGCATTCGGAGTTCACCGCCAGCCAGCGGTAGGTGGTGTTCCAGGCACGGGACTGGACCTTATCCCCTTCCTTCAGCGCCAGATTGTTCACAGCCACCCACTGGGCATCGTCATCGGCGTTCATATTGGAGATAATATAGTTATTATTGTACCAGAAGGGTCCGATGAAGATGCCAAGACGGCCCTGGGCCACATACTGGGCCAGACGGGTATTGTCCTGTGCGGCAAATTCTTTATGGAACAGGCCTTCCTTGTAGGCGCTCTGGAGGGTCAGCAGAGCATCCCGCATCTCCGGCTGCACGCTGCCGTACTCCAGCTTGCCGTCCTCACCCTCGATCCACAGGTCGGGGTAAGCGCCGTAGGCATTGCAGAAAACATCGAAGGTGAAGCCCAGATCCTGGGCCAGGCCGATGCCGATGGTATTGCCACGGCCGGACATGTCGTTATCGACAAAGGCACGGGCCACATCCAGCAGCTCCGTCAGCGTCTTGGGGGTCTCCAGGTTCAATTCGTCCAGCCAGTCCTGGCGGATGAAGACCATGGAAGCGCCGTCGCCCACATCATTGGGCAGGGGAAGGGCATACAGGCCGCCAAGCAGGGTGGCGGACTCCAGGCCTTCGTTGTTGTTAAAGCCCAGGATGTTCTTCAGATTGTCGGTGGCATACTGCTCAAAGTAGGGTGCCATATTGGCGATGCGGCCGGAGGCAGCCAGGGTATACATCTGGCTCTTACCCACGATGAACAGATCGGGCAGCTCCGTATTGCCGGCGATGGCCAGATCCAGCTGGGTATTATAGTTGCCCTTGTCCACCTGCCAGCTCAGATCAAACTCCATATTGAGCTTTTCCTTAATGAAGCGGGTGATCACATTATTTTCGATGGAGTCGCCGTCCACATAAGCTACGCCGGGATTGCGCTCGTACATCATGTCGATCTTCAGCGTTTCCGCGTAGGGAACCATAGGGCCGTCCTCACCGGTAACACCCACGGTGGGGCCGGAAGGTGTATTGCCGTTGCAGCCGGCAAGCAGCGTGCAGAGCATGCAGGCAGCCAAAACCAGAGCCAACCAATTCTTTTTCATAACTTTTCCTCCTGGTCATAGAGTGTACTGCATCGTTAATGCTCTTTTAGTATAATAACGCAAAAAAGCAAAATCAAGATTTTCTTAGTAAAGCGGAGTATAAACTCCCTTTTTCACATTAATTTTACTTTAATTTTGTACTTTATTACTAATTTATTTTTGCAGAAATTAGTACTCTTGCCCACACGGGTTTTTGTTTTTACTTTATCGTTAAAGCCATTATATTGACAATCTCCCACCGGCTTGCTACAATATATACTGTCATTTTACATTTTTGTAAAAACCTGGGAGGTAATTTATGCTGCCGAACCATAAAAAGACCGTCACATTAAAGGACATCGCCGTCGATACCGGCTTTTCCATCACCACCGTTTCCCACGCCCTGCGGAATATGTCGGATATTTCCGAAGCTACCAAGCAGATCGTCCGGGAGCGGGCCCAGGCTCTGGGTTATATCGGCAATGCCTCCGCAAGCTCCCTGCGCTCCGGCGTCAGCAACACCATCGCCGTGCTGCTGGGCGATCTTTCCAACCCCCACTTTGCCTTCATGGCCCGGGAGATCGAGCAGCTGCTGAAGCAGTACGGCTATTCCGCTTTCTTTATGAACACCAACGAGGATGCCCAGATGGAGCATCACGCCATCCGCCTGGCCCTTTCCCGGCAGGTGGACGGCATCATCCTCTGCCCGGCACAAAATAACGGCTCCTCGGAAAATGTGCGCTTCATTCAAAGCACCCATACCCCCTGCGTGCTGATCGGGCGGCATTTTCAGGACATCTCTGTCAGCTTTGTAGCCTGCGATGACCACAAGGGCGGCCTGGTCTCGGGACGGCATATGCTTCAAAACGGCCACCGGCACATTTTGTATGTGGATGTGGCTGCACAAACCTCCAGTACCACAGAGCGCCGGGAAGGATTTTTGCAGGCGCTGCAGGAATCTGCCGATCCGGTGCGGTTCTCCATCGTCCATTTCGACGAAAGGGGAGACTATCTGCAGCCTCTGTTTGCAGGGAACACCCCCTCCTATACCGCGGTGATCGCTTTTAATGACATCATCGCCTGGGATATCCTGTGCCGCCTCCAGGACCGTGGGCTGCGGGTGCCGGAGGATATTTCCCTGTCCGGCTTTGATAATCTCCATTCCTGCCTGCCGCTGCCGTTCCCCCTGACCTCCGTCAGCTCCTCCAAGATCACCATGCCCCGCCGGGCCGTGGAGCTGCTGATGGCTCAGATCCAGGATCCTCAGGTGCCGGTATCCAGATTGACCCTGGATGTGGAGCTGATCGACCGAAAATCCGTAAAGCAGCTTTGACTTGAGGAGAAGCCTTTTGGGGACGATGTGGTCATCGTCCCCTACAGTATGGTCATAGTTGCTATATTCTCGTAGGGGCGGTCATCGACCGCCCGCCTTGCCTCCCTCGTTTTGAGGGAGGTGGCTTCGCCGCAAGGCGAAGCCGGAGGGAGTTAACTCCCCCAGTCGAATTGCCTAAATTCGGCAATTCGACAGCCCCCTCACAACGAGGGGGCCAAGATGGGGTGCTTCTGTTCTATCGCAGAGGCGGTCATTGACCGCCTGCCTTGCCTCTCCCTTTGGGAGAGGTGGCCGAGCAAAGCGAGGACGGATAGGGCGCTAAAACAGGCAGCAATTTCCACTTTCTCCGGACACAAACGCATATATTATAATGTATAGGAGGCATTGGTATGGGCGAGATCACTGAAAAACGGTCGGCGGCCGGGTGGCATTTTCTCATCAAGGCGGAAAACGGCCAGGTCATCGCCACCTCCGAAAGCTACAGCTCCGCCGCGGCCTGCCGCAAGGGCATGGAAAGCGTCCTGCGCTGCGCCCCCACGGCACCCATCTGGGATCAGACTGACCCCGCTGCCCCCGCTCCCGCCAACCCCCGGTTCGAGGTTTTTCGGGACAAGGCCGGCCACTATCGTTTCCGGCTCCGCTCCCGCAACAGCAGGATCATCGCCGCCTCGGAAGGCTATGAGACAAGATCCGCCTGCCTTGGGGGCATCGCGAGCCTTCGCCGCAATGTCCATGGGCAGACGGATGAAATATCAGGGGAATAATTCTGTGATCGGGGCGAAGCGGTAGCCCTGCCGCTCCCAGCCGGTGAGCAGCTGATCCAGGATCGCCGCGTTGGTGGTGGAGGTGGAGTGGAGCAGAACCACCGCCCCATTGTGGATCCGGGAATTGAGCTTCTCCAGGGCAAACTCCGCCGTGGGCTGCCTGGCATTGTCCCAATCGGCGTAGGCAAGGCTCCAAAAAACCGTCTTATACCCCAATTTTTGGGCCATTTTTAAATTTTCCTCGCTATAAAGCCCCTGGGGCGGACGGTAGAATTTGGGAAGCTCCTGCCCGGTGATCTGCCGGTACAGCGCCTCGATCCCCTCCAGCTCCGCCCGGAAGGTGGCCTCCTCCGACAGTTTTCGCATATCATAGTGGTGCATGGTGTGGTTTCCCACGATATGCCCCTCCGCAGCCATCCGGGCCACCAGGTCCGGATTTTTTTGCAGGTAATTTCCCGCCAGAAAGAAGGCCGCCGGCACCTGGTGGGCTTTCAGAATGTCCAGGATCTTCCCGGTGCAGCCGTTCTCATAGCCCGCGTCGAAGGTCAGATAGATCACCTTATCCTCCGTATCCCCAACATACGCCCCGTCGAATCTTCCCAGCTGCGCCTGGGTGGCCGGCCCTTTGGGTGTGCCGCCGGAAAAGCTCAGCCCCCAGCTGCCCGTGGGCAGCACCTGCCCCGCCATCATCACCGCTGCCAGCACCAAAGCAAAGGACAGCGCCCCCACAAGGATGAAAATATCCCTTCTTCTCATAAAAAGATCCCCTCCTGGGGACAATCTATGCCCGGGAGGGGAGTTCTATGAAGGAAAGCTCCGGCGCAGCCGGCGGGAAATGAGCCAGGCAAGGGCGAGCTTGAAAATATCCGGCAGCAGGAAGGGGAGCGTGGCAGGGAAGAATGCCACCGCCGTAAACTGCCGCAGCCAGAGCCAGCCCAACACCAGGCAGCCCGCCTGCCCCAGAATCAATCCCAGCAGCCGTCCGACCTTTCCGGGAAGCACCGCGGATACAAGCCAATACAGCAAAGAGGTTAACATAAAACCGAATAAATACCCGCCGGTAGGCCCAAGGAGCGTGCCGATGCCGCCCCGGAATCCGGAAAACACCGGAAGTCCCACGGCGCCCAGGGCAAGGTACACCAACACCGCGCAGCTGCCCCATTTTCCGCCCAGGGTCAGCAGCGCCAGCGCCACGGCGAAGGTCTGCAGGGTGAAGCTTACCGCTCCCGCCGGGATACTGATCCAACTGCACAGGCACAGCAGCGCTCCAAACAGTGCGCTCAGCGCCATAAATTTTATATTTGTCCGTTTTTTCATTGCCCGGTCACCTCCCTGCCGGCACAGTGTATCATGCCTTGGAAAAGAAGTCAAATAAATCCGTCAGAAACCGGAAAAACTCATTTTTCCTCTTTACTGTAATGAATTTTTGATGTACAATATTAGGAGTATGTAAAGTGGGAGGTGTGGGCCGTGCATTGCGTCAAGTGCGGAAGAAAAACCGAAGGCGAGCAGGTATTTTGCCAGCTTTGTCTGGAGGATGCGGACAAATATCCCGTAAAGCCCGGCACCCCCATCCAGCTGCCCCACCGGGCACCGGAGCTTCCGGTAAAGAAAAAGCCCGGAAAGGAAAAGCCCGAGCTGAAGCCTGAGGAGCGGATCGCCCGGCTGCGCCGCCGTGTCCGCTGGCTGACCCTGGCGCTGGCAGCAGCGCTTCTGGCCTTTGCCCTGTCCGCCGCCGCGGCCCTTTGGCTGCTGGATCAGCGGGATACCCAGGCAAGATCCCGGATCGGGCAGAATTACACCGTGATCGACGGTGAATGATGTTTCACGTGAAACATCCGGAAAATACACACAGAGAAATGTTTCCCGTGAAACATTCAAAAGCTTTTGGGAGGAGCCTATGGGCAAGATCATTGCCGTCGTCAATCAAAAGGGCGGCGTAGGAAAGACCACCACCGCGGTAAATCTTGCCGCCTGTCTGCAGGAGCTGGGTCTGAAGATCCTACTGTGCGACTTTGACCCCCAGGCCAATGCCACTTCCGGCCTCGGCGTGGATAAGCGGAAGGTACATCACAGTATTTACGATGTGATCATCAACGATATTCCCACCGAGAATGCCATTGTTTCCACTAAATTCGCCGATGTACTGCCTTCCTCCGCGGATCTGGCCGGTGCCGGCGTGGAGCTGATCACACTGCCCGATGCCAACTACCGCCTCCAGAAGGCGCTGAAGGAAGTACAGGCAAACTACGATCTGATCCTCATTGACTGCCCTCCGTCCCTGGAGATGCTGACGCTGAACGCTTTGGCTGCTGCGGAAGGCGTGCTGATCCCGGTGCAGTGCGAATATTTCGCTCTGGAGGGTCTTTCCGATCTGATGAACACCATGCGCATGGTCAAGCGGCGCATTAACCCCACATTGGAGGTGTTCAGTGTGGTGCTGACCATGTTTGACGGACGCACCAATTTCTCCACTCAGGTAGCACAGGAGGTGCGGCGGCATTTCCCCGGAAAGGTCTGCGCCACCGTGATCCCCCGGAATATTCGTCTGGCGGAAGCACCCAGCCACGGTCTGCCGGTGACGGTGTATGACCGCTCCAGCCGGGGCAGCCTTGCCTATAAAGCCTTGGCCCAGGAGATCAAGGAGAAGCTGTAAATAGTACCATTGACGATCGTCAATTTTTGATTTCAAAAACGAAAGGAAGATAGCATGGCATCACAGAAGGGTCTGGGCAGAGGTCTGGGCGCGCTCCTGGGGGATTTTGACCAGGAGATCACCGAAAAAAGCCCCTATCAGCTGCTTCCCATCCATAAGGTCGAGCCCAACCGATCACAACCCCGGCAGGACTTCGACGAAGAAGAGCTGCAAAGCTTAAGTGAATCCATCGCCCTGCATGGGGTGCTGCAGCCGTTGACCGTGCGGCAGCTTCCCTCCGGTTACTACCAGATCATCGCCGGCGAGCGCCGTTGGCGTGCCGCCCGGATGGCAGGTCTTTCCGAAGTACCTGTGGTAGTCATGGAGGCTGACGATAAAAAGACCATGGAGCTGGCGCTGATCGAAAATCTTCAGCGGCAGGATCTGAACCCCGTGGAAGAGGCGCTGGGCTACCGCAGCCTCATAGAGGAGTACGGTCTGACCCAGGAAGAGACCTCCCAGCGTGTGGGTAAGTCCCGCAGCGCCGTGGCCAATGCCCTGCGGCTGCTTTCCATGAACGAAGAGCTTCTGGAAAAGGTCCGCTGCGGTGAGCTGTCTCCCGGCCATGCCCGGGCGGTGCTTTCCGTGAAGAATGAGAAAAAGCAAAAGGAAGCTGCCCAGAAGATCATCGCTCTGGGTCTGTCCGTCCGCCAGGCGGAGCTGCTTTGCAAGAATCTTTCCAAGGAGCCGGAGCCGAAAAAGGAAGCGCCGGTATTTGCCGTGAATTATATCGGCGAGTGCGAGAAGAATCTGAGCAAGCACCTGGGCCGTGGCGTCAAGATCGTCAACGGCAAGCGCAAGGGCCGCTTTGAACTGGAATTTTACGGAGATGAGGACCTGCAAAACCTGCTGGATGCACTCATGTCCCTGAAGAAATAAAGGAGATTTAAATTATGGAAAAGAAATTGTACCGTTCCCGTACCGATAAAAAGATCTGCGGCGTTTGCGGCGGTTTGGCAAAATATCTGGAAATCGATGTAACCATCGTCCGTCTGGTCTGCGCGCTGCTGGTCGTCTTCACCGGCATCGGCCTGCTGGCCTATATCATCGGCGCTCTGGTGATGCCCAACGAACCCGACGACGCCGGCCGTGAGCCCTGGAAAAACTAATATTCACACCGACCTTTCTTATTGTATGAAGGAGTAATCATCATGTTAGACATTCGTAAGATCAAAGAAAATCCCGACGCGGTGAAGGCCGGTCTGAAGGCCAAGGAAGTGGACTGCGACGCCATCATCGACAAGATCCTGGAGCTGGATGTGCAGGTGCGCGGTCTGAAGACCTCCACCGAGAGCAAGACCGCCCAGAAGAACAAGCTGGCCAAGGAAAACGGCAAGCTCTTCGGTCAGAAGAAGGGCGCGGAGAAGCGGGGAGAGGATGTATCCTCCATCGAAGCGCAGATCGCCGCCAATATGGCCGAATCCGTGAAGATCGACGAGTCCATCGCCGACGACAAGAAGCTGCTGAAGGAGCTGGACGAGCAGCTGTACACCAATCTGCTGACGCTGCCCAACCTGCCCGACGGGGATCTGCTCCCCGGCGGCAAGGAGAACAACGAGCCTCTGCGCTACATTGGCGAGAAGCACTCCTTCGATTTCGAGCCGAAGCACCATGTGGATCTTTGCACCGACCTGGGCCTCATCGACTATGAGCGCGGCGTGAAGCTGGCAGGCGGCGGCAACTGGATGTACACCGGCATGGGCGCTCGCCTGGAATGGGCGCTGCTGAACTACTTCATCGACACCCACACCGCCGACGGCTACGATTTCATCCTGCCTCCCCATATGCTGGAGTACCAGTGCGGTCTGACCGCAGGTCAGTTCCCCAAGTTTGCCGACGAGGTCTTCAAGATCTCCAACCATCCCACCGAAGGCGGCACCTTCTACATGCTGCCCACCGCCGAGGCTGCTCTGGCCTCCGTCTACCGTGACGAGATCCTCAACGAGGCAGACCTGCCCAAGAAGTTCTTCGCCTACACCCCCTGCTTCCGCAGAGAGGCCGGCTCTCACAGAGCTGACGAGCGTGGCATGGTCCGCGGCCATCAGTTCAACAAGGTGGAGATGTTCCAGTTCACCACCCCCGAAGGCTCCGACGAGGCCTTTGAAGAGCTGGTGAAGAAGGCCGAGAATCTGGTTGCCGGTCTGGGTCTGCATTTCCGCACCGTGAAGCTGGCCGCCGGCGATTGCTCCGCCTCCATGGCCCGCACCTACGACATTGAGATCCTGATCCCCTCCATGAACGGCTACAAGGAAGTTTCCTCCGTCAGTAATGCCCGGGATTACCAGGCTCGCCGTGGTAATATCCGCTACCGCCGTGCTGACGGCAAGATCGACTTCGTTCACACCCTCAACGGTTCCGGTCTGGCCACCTCCCGCATTTTCCCCGCCATCGTGGAGCAGAACCAGAGAGCCGACGGCTCCATCGTGGTTCCCGAGGTACTGCGCAAGTATCTGGGCGGCATCGAGGTCATCGAAAAGAAGTAAGAGATCCCGGGCTTCGACCCGGATAAAGAGAAATTATTTATGAAAGGAAAGAAAGATATGAGCAAGAAGAATCCCAACAAGAAGTCCCTGATCGCTGAATTCAAGGAGTTCATCAACAAGGGTAACGCCATGGCTCTGGCCGTCGGTACCATCATCGGCGGTGCCTTCTCCGGCATCACCAAGAGCGTCACCAACGATCTGATCATGCCCCTGGTGAACATTTTCATGGGCGGCACTGATTTCTCCGAGCTGAAGGTAGAGCTGCCCCGCATCGTTCCCGTATTTGAGACCGTGGTGGACGAGGTCACCGGTCTGGAGACCCAGGTCTATGTGCCCCACTATCTGACCTACGGCAACTTCATCTCCGCCGTCATCAACTTCTTCATCATGGCCATCGTGGTCTTTGTGATCGTCAAGGTAATGAACACCATGACCGAGGCTGCCCACAAGAAGGAGCGGGAAGCTGCTGAAGCTGCTGCCGCTGCCGCTGCCGCCGCTGCTGCTGAGGAAGCTGCCAAGAATCCTCCCGCACCCACCAGCGAGGAGCTGCTGGCTGAGATCCGCGACCTGCTGAAGAATAAGTAAGGCCTGCATTACAGAGGCGGGCGGTCAATGACCGCCCCTATGAAAAGAACCGATACGCATTGTAGGGGCGGCCATTGGCCGTCCGTTACCCCAGTGCGATATCCCAAAGGCGGACGAGCGATGCTCGCCCCTACGAGAACAATGCGCCTGCGGTGATCATCGCAGCATAGCGGCGGGACCAAGGCCCCGCCCTACACATACCATCGTTACAACATCAATATCTAACGCAGAAAGAAGGAGCATCTATCATGTTCAAGATCGTTCGCAAGAAGGAGCTGAACTCCGCAGTTACCCTGATGGAGATCGAAGCCCCCTTTATTGCCAAGAAGGCCAAGGCCGGCCAGTTCATCATTTTCCGCATCGACGAGAAGGGTGAGCGTGTCCCCCTGACCATCGCCGGCTATGTCCGGGAGAAGGGCACAGTTACCATTATTTTCCAGAAGGTCGGCTTTGCCACCATCGCTCTGGGCAACCTCAACGAAGGCGACTACATCCGTGACTTCGTCGGCCCCCTGGGTAAGCCCACCCACACCGAAGGCATCAAGCGTGTCTGCGTGGTGGGCGGCGGTGTGGGCTGCGCCATCGCACTGCCCTCCGCTGCCGCTTTCAAGGAAGCCGGCGCTGAGGTGGATGTGATCGTGGGCTTCCGTAACAAGGATATCGTCATTCTGGAGGACGAGTTCCGCGCCGTTGCCGACAATATGCACCTGATGACCGACGACGGTTCCTACGGCGAGCAGGGCTTCGTCACCGTGAAGCTGCAGCAGCTGCTGGAGAGCGGCAAGCAGTATGATGCCGTTCTGGCCATCGGCCCCATCCCCATGATGAAGTTCGTCTGCAAGACCACCGAGCCCTTCGGCGTCAAGACCATGGTCTCTCTGAACCCCATCATGGTCGACGGCACCGGCATGTGCGGCGGCTGCCGTGTCACTGTGGGCGGCGAAGTGAAGTTCGCCTGCGTGGACGGCCCCGAGTTCGACGGCCACAAGGTGGATTTTGCCGAACTGATGAGCCGTAACTCCACCTACCGCGGCCGTGAGACTGAGGTCACCGAGAAGCATGCCTGCCGCATGGAAGCCATGGGCAAGGCGCTCATTAAGTAAGAGGAGGAAACTGTAATGGCTAATATGACTCTGACCAAGACCCCCATGCCCGAGCAGGATCCTCAGATCCGTGCCCGCAACTTTAAGGAAGTGGCCCTGGGCTACACCCCCGAGCAGGCCATGGAAGAGGCCGGCCGCTGCCTGAAGTGCAAGAATCCCAAGTGTGTCGAGGGCTGCCCCGTGAATGTGCGCATCCCCGAATTCATCGCCAAGGTCCAGGAAGGCGACTTCAAGGCCGCCTACGAGATCATCACCTCTACCAACGCTCTGCCCGCCCTCTCCGGCCGTGTTTGCCCCCAGGAGAGCCAGTGTGAGGCCCGCTGCGTCCGTGGCATCAAGGGTGAGCCTGTGGCCATCGGCCGCCTGGAGCGGTTCGTTGCCGACTGGTACCGTGAAAATGTCAACGCCATGCCCGAAAAGGTGGCCTCCAACGGCATCAAGGTTGCCGTGGTCGGCTCCGGCCCTGCCGGCATGACCGCTTCCTCCGATCTGGCCAAGATGGGCTACGAGGTGACCATGTTCGAGGCTCTGCATACCGCCGGCGGCGTGCTGGTGTACGGCATCCCCGAGTTCCGTCTGCCCAAGGCGATCGTTGCCAACGAGATCACCAAGCTGGAGGCCCAGGGCGTTGAGGTCATGACCAACATGGTCATCGGCCGTGTGCTGACCATCGACGAGCTGTTTGAGATGGGCTATAAGGCCGTCTTTGTCGGCTCCGGCGCAGGTCTGCCCATGTTCATGAACATCCCCGGCGAGAGCCTGAAGGGCGTCATGTCCGCCAACGAGTATCTGACCCGTACCAACCTGATGAAGGCCTACGATGAGGAGTACGATACCCCCATCATCAAGAGTAAGGCCGTTGCTGTGGTTGGCGGCGGCAATGTGGCCATGGACGCTGCCCGCTGCGCTATGCGTCTGGGTGCTGAGCATGTGTATGTTGTGTACCGCCGTGGCGAAGCTGAGATGCCCGCCCGTCTGGAGGAGAAGCACCACGCCAAGGAAGAGGGCATCGAGTTTAAGACTCTGTGCAACCCCATCGAGATCGTGGGCGACGAGAATGGCCGCGTGTGCGGCATGAAGTGCATCCGTATGGAGCTGGGCGAGCCCGATGCTTCCGGCCGCCGCCGTCCCATCGAGGTGCCCGACAGCGAATTCATGCTGGAAGTGGATACCGTGATCATGAGCCTGGGCACCAACCCCAACCCGCTGATCCGCTCCACCACCCCCGGCCTGGAGACCAACCGTAAGGGCTGCCTGATCGTCAATGAAAACGAGATGACCACCCGTGACGGCGTGTTTGCCGGCGGCGATGCCGTCACCGGCGCTGCCACCGTCATCCTGGCCATGGGCGCAGGCAAGAAGGGCGCCGCCGCCATCGATGCCTATCTGAAGAAGTAAGGATCTATATAAAAAAGGAGATGTGAAAGCATCTCCTTTTTTTATTATTTAGCCATATAAAAGACCAATGTAGGGCGGGGTTTACTCCCGCCGCAAAAAGGCTTTTTCCGGAGGAGAAGCCTTTGGGCCGATGTGGTCATCGGCCCCTACAAACAGAAACGATACGCCTCGTAGGGGCGGCCATTGGCCGTCCGTTACCCCGGTGCGATATCCCACAGGCGGACGAGCAATGCTCGCCCCTACGAGAGCGGCGCACCGCATACCTTCCCCCGGGGGTGGTGCTCCGCGCAGCGAATCCCTAATCTATATGATTGCCGGGGGCAATCATACCTTGATTCACAGGTGCCGAGCGCTAGCCGTGACGGATGAGGAATGCGGGCGGTAATCTGGCGATAAGTACACCGTACCAGGCTTCTTTCCGTGTCCAACATTTCGCCGTTCCTCTCCCGCCCCCTTCGGGGGCACCCTCCCCCCGGGGGAGGGTATAGGCGGGCGGTCGATGACCGCCCCTACGAATATCACCGACGATAAACAAAAAAATGACGCTGCGGTGCAGCGTCATTTTAATCGTTTTTCCAGGGTTTGGGTGCTGAGGGAGGACAGGTACACCCGCAAAAAGCCGTACTCCACCGTGACGATGAAGGATTTGGGCAGCTCGTCACAGGGGACCACCTGGCCTTCCTTTTCCGCCCGGCTGAGGAATTCCTGTCCCCGGCGGGTGACGGTGGTATTGTCCAGATCGAAGATCCCGATCACCGAGGATGACCGCACCGACATATCGTTACCAATGGGTAGGTACATGCACTTCTTCTCCTGTTATTTTTGTGAGCTATAGGGGCGATCTTGACCCGCCCGCAAGCCTCCCTTGTGCAAAGGGAGGTGGCCGAGCGCCAGCGAGGTCGGAGGGATTGTTGTCCAAAATTCGACAATCCCCCAGTCAAAAATCAAAGATTTTTGACAGGGCAGATTGTCAACCAAGTGCAACACATTCTTCTAAAATTTCGGCTGGAGTTTTCCAACCAAGACACTTCCTGGGGCGGTTATTGATAAGGTCCTCAACAATCTGAATATCCTCATCCGTAACTGTCCTGAAATCGAAAC
>JBGVJN010000126.1:0-5971 GCA_045129455.1 Faecousia sp.
GCGGCCATGGTCATGGCATTGACCCGAACCGGGTCAGCGTTGGCAGCTACAGAGATGACCCCGGCGCCACCCAACGCCATCACTGCTGTGGTCATATCGTCATTTCCTGTCCACAGAGACATTTCGCTGCACAGGCTCAGAATCTCCAGCGCTTTGGATATAGAGGGCGAAGCCTCCTTGACTCCGGCGATGTTGGGGATCCTGGAAAGCGTCCGATATACCGATACAGGGATATCCACCCCGGTGCGTGACGGTACATTGTAGATGATCACAGGGATGCGGACTGCGTGTGCTACCGTCAGATAATGGGCTGTGAGACCATCATTTTCCGCCTTGTTATAGTAGGGACTTACCACCAGCAAACCGTCTGCGCCTGCTTCCTGTGCGGCGATGCTCAGCTCGGCTGCATGGGATGTGTCATTGGAGCCGGTCCCGGCGATCACAAGACAGCGGTCTTTGGTAACTTCTTTTGCCATGCGAAACATTCTGATCTTCTCGTCATCGCTAAGGGTAGGGGCCTCTCCGGTGGTGCCTGCGATGACTACGACTTTGATCCCTGCGTCCATTTGCCGCTTCAGCAGGACCTCCAGCATTGGGTAGTTAACTTCACCGCCCAGGAACGGTGTGACCAACGCGGTACAAGCGCCTGTAAAGAAAGGTTTTATCATAGGCAGTTACCTCCGGTTCAGTATATGGCGGCGCTTTTTTCATATGCCAAACGGGCAGAGAAAAGTTTGAGTTGCTTTTTGCGTGATTTTGCAATATAATGGCCGCAGATATATAGATTGGGAGGGGTAGGAATGAAAGCGCGTCTTTTGCGGCTGACAGCAATGCTGGCAGCGGTTTTGCTGGTATTTTCTTTCCTGTTGCCGAATACACAGAAAGTTCATGCTGCCGCGGCGGATCAGTACGGCTATAGCCAACTGACCCCGGTGCAGCAGTATGTATATGATCAGATCGTAGCCTGCGTGGAAGCCCGGAAGCCCTCTGCTGATCTTGATGAGAGTAAAGGTGTTCTGGTGGATGACATCACAAGAGCCTGCGATGCAATAGACCGTGATCGCCCTGACCTTTTCTGGTTTGAGGGGATCTCCGGCTATAGCAGCTATCCGAGCGGTGTGGCAGTATCTGTTACCACCAGTTATGTACTCAACGGTGTGAATGTCGATGGCAGTTCCCAGGCGCTGACCAATGCCATCAATGCTTTCAAAACTGCCTGTAATGAGATCCTCAACAGTATCCCTCTGTGGGCTACCTCGGAGTACGATAAGGCGCTTTACCTGCACGACGCAGTTGCCGCAAGAGTGACATATAAAGATACTGCAAATGACCAGAACGCATATGGCGCACTTGTGGAGGGGAAAGCTGTCTGCAAGGGATATGCTGCGGCTTATCAATACCTGCTGAATCAGAAGGGGATCAAGGCCTCTATGGTTTTGGGTAATGGCATTGATCCCAATGGTATCCCGGTTGCCCATGCGTGGAACATCCTGTGGATCGGCGGTAAGTGCGTTTACACGGATGTGACCTGGGATGATCAGGACCCTTATTTGTTCCATGCTTATTTCAACAGAAGTCTCAATGTGTTTAATAAGGATCATTTTCCTTCCACCACACTGCCTGCATGTGGTCACGAGGGGATGGACTACTTCACGGTTGAGTCCGGCGACACGCCCGGTATCGGCATTCTGAATGCCCAAACTAGCGATAGTGCTTTTGCGGATATGTTCAAAAGCGTTGTGGGCGCTGACAAAAAGGCGCAGTTCCATGCCCATGTCCGCTGCGATAAGGTCACGGTGGATCAATGGCTGAAGAGCCACAATACGGATTTCGTGAAGCTCACCGGTGTGAGCCTTGAGTCCTACGGCATGACTACCCTGGGCGATGAGACACAGATCGTTCTCAATTGCCGCAATACCAATGTGGCTGTGACCGGGGTATCTTTGACCGTAACGGACATCAGCTTAAGTCAGATCGGCGCTACCCGGCAGCTTAGCGTAAAGATCGTGCCGGCGGATGCTACCAACCAGAAGGTCAGCTTCCGCAGCTCCAATCCTCTGGTTGCCGTAGTGGACGGCTCCGGTATGGTGCGAGCAATCGGTAAGGGTACGGCTGAGATCACAGTCACAACAGATGACGGTGGCTTTGTTGCCACATGCAAGGTCACGGTGGATACAGAGCATACCCATGATGATCCTCTGCGCAAGATCGATCCTGTGAAGGCAAACTGCGTAGAGCCTGGCCGTGAGGGTTACTATACCTGCGATTCCTGCGGCGCGTATTTTGCCGACATTGACGGAAAAGAAGAGATCGCAGATCCTGATTCTTTGATCATTCCTGCCCTTGGTCATGAGGATGGGGATTCTGACGGCACCTGTGACCGCTGTGGCCACAATGAGTCGGATTCCACCACCCAGCCTACCGACCCGGAAGAGCCTACGCAGCCGTCCCAGGAGCCTACGGAACCTTCCCAGACCCAACCGCAGCCTTCTGATCCGGAAGAGCCTACCCAGGATTCGACGCTGCCGACGGCTACGGAACCTCAGCAGCCGTCAGAACCCCAGCCGCAGCTTCCTATTGGGATCATTGCTGCGGGTGCCGTAGTTGTGCTGGTACTGATCTTCGGTGTGATAATCGTAGTTCGCAAGCGCGGATGACCTAGAAATGTGACCGCTCCCGGGGCATTGCTTCGGGAGCGCATTACAGTCGATTGAGACAGAGAGAATTTCCATGAAAACAAAATTTGCGAAGTTTAACCGATATTTTCTGCTTTTCCTGCTGATTGCGTTGATCGGCTGGACCTTTGAGACTGTCAGTTGCTATATCCAGTTCGGCTACCATTTGGAGCGGGGCTTTCTGAATCTGCCCTTATGCCCGATCTACGGCTTCTTGCTTCTTGGCATGTACTTCCTTCTGGGAACGCCAGTGGAGAGCGGCCTGATCCTGCGCCGGTGCAGCAATAAGGCTGCCAGGATCGTCCTGTACTACTTCCTTGCAGGCATCTTTGCCTGCAGCGCTGAGCTGGCGACGGGACTGTTCTTTGAGAAGGTCTACGGTGTTGTTTTGTGGGATTACACTTGGCATCGGTTTGATTTTATGAAGTATATCAGCCTGGAAATGGGACTTGTGTGGGGTCTTTTGGCCTCTGTGATCATGGGCCTGGTATTTCCGCTGCTGAAGAAGCTGATCTGGCTGATCCCTGAGAAGGCAGCCAGGATCCTTGGGCCTGTTCTTGCAGCGGTGTTTGCCGCGGATTGCTTGATCTGCTTTTTGGAAATGTAATGTTAAGGATTGATTTGTATGAAAACAAGTGATTTTTGGTATGATTTGCCGGAAGAGCTGATTGCCCAGACACCCCTGGCGCAGCGGGACAGTTCCCGTCTTCTTGCGCTGGACAGGGTAACGGGCGAGGTAACACACCGGCATTTTTATGACATTCTGGACTATCTTAAGCCCGGTGATTGCCTCGTGATGAATGACTCCCGTGTGCTGCCCGCGCGGCTTTTGGGTCACCGTCCTACCGGCGGCGCTGTGGAGTTGCTGCTGCTGCGTGATCTGGGGGACAAGTGCTGGGAATGCCTGTGTAAACCCGGAAGAAAGATGCAGGTGGGCAGTGAAGTGATCTTCGGCGACGGCGAGCTGACTGCCGTGGTCACGGAAGTAAAGGAAGACGGTAACCGGATCGTTCAGTTCCGTTACGAGGGTATCTTCCTGGAGGTTCTGGAGCGCCTGGGAAAGATGCCTCTGCCGCCCTACATTAAGGAAGAACTGCAGGACCAGGATCGCTATCAGACGGTCTACAGCAGGGAAGTTGGCTCAGCCGCCGCTCCCACTGCAGGCCTGCATTTTACCAATGAATTGCTGGACAAAGTCCGGGCAAAGGGCGTCAACACGGCTTTTGTGACGCTGCATGTTGGTCTTGGCACCTTCCGCCCTGTGAAGGCGGATCAGATCACCGACCATCATATGCACAGTGAGCTTTGCATGATCAGCAGCGAAACTGCTGAGCTTCTGAATCAGACTCGTGCCGCCGGCGGGCGCATCATCTGCGTGGGTACTACTTCCTGCCGCACCCTGGAAAGCCTGGTGAAGGAGGACGGTACTTTTGAAGCCGCTTCCAAATGGACGGAGATCTTCATCTATCCCGGCTATACCTTCCGGGCGATGGACGGCTTGATCACCAATTTCCACCTGCCCGAAAGCACCCTGGTGATGCTGGTCTCCGCGTTTGCCGGTCGTGAGCATGTGCTTGCCGCTTATGCGGAGGCGGTAAAGGAGCGCTATCGCTTCTTCAGCTTTGGTGATGCCATGTGCATCCTGTGATTGAGGAAATAACTATGTTTGAAAAACTGAAAGCGAATATTTTATTTTCCCAACTGCTGAAAAGACCGAATATCGATAAGGCCTACGCTATGGTCGGCCCGGAAGACTCCTGGTATGATACCATCACGAAGGTCCATGATTCTCTGGCGCAGATCCGCAAGCTTCCCCACGAGACGCTGACTATCACCACCCGGGATGGGCTGAAGCAGCAGGCGATTTACTATCCTGCTCAGAGCAAGAAGACCATGGTCTGGGTACATGGCTATACCAGCCATGCAGAGCGGGAATCAGCGTTTCCCGGCCTTTTCTACCGCAGCCTTGGCTGCAATGTACTGGTGGTATACCTGCGGGCACATGGCATCAGTGAGGGTAAGTACATTTCTCTGGGCGCTTTGGAGCATCTGGATATCATGGATTGGGTGGAGAAGATCAATGAAATGATCCCCGATGGCCAGATCGTCATCCACGGTCTGAGCATGGGCGGCGGTATCGTTTTGGATCTTGCCTGCTGCGATATGCGCAATGTCAAGTGCCTGGTGTGCGATGCGCCCAGCGTGACCGTTGACCAGATTTTCAAGGCGGTTGCGCAGAGCGTCTTCAAGAAAGACCATGAGAAGGTCATCTCTCAGATCCTGCAGCGCTTCCGGGAGGAATTTCATGCGGATGCGGAGGATTTTGACCGCATGGAGAATATTCGCGGCGGTAAGTATCCGCTGCTGCTGTCTGCCGGCAGTAATGAGCAGATGGATGAGGTGCTTGAGCGTATCAGACAGCGCAACCCTATGGACACGCAGATCGTGATCCTCCCGGGGTGCAATCACGGCAACGGTATGTATAAGCAAACTGAGATGTACCAAACCGCCATCAAAGAATTTTTGGATAAATACATGAGCGTATAGGCATGCCTGTACGGGAGGTAAGCTATGTTTGAACTGAAAAAGACAGAAGGGAAGGCCCGGCGTGGTGAATTTACCTGCGCCCACGGCACAGTACAGACCCCGGTATTCATGAATGTGGGTACCCAGGGCGCCATCAAAGGTGCGCTGAGCGCTGAGGATCTGAAGAATATCGGCTGCCAGGTGGAGCTTTCCAATACTTATCATCTGCATCTTCGTCCTACGGATAAGGTTGTCAAGGAGATGGGCGGCCTGCATAAATTTATGACCTGGGATGGCCCGATTCTTACGGATTCCGGTGGATTCCAGGTGTTCTCCCTGTCCAGCCTGCGCAGGATCAAGGAGGAAGGTGTTTATTTCTCATCCCATATTGACGGTCGGAAGATCTTCATGGGACCTGAGGAGAGCATGCAGATCCAGTCCAATCTGGGCAGCGATATCTGCATGGCCTTCGATGAGTGCATCGAAAATCCCGCCCCCAGAAAGTATGTGCTGGACAGCGTGGATCGCACCTACCGCTGGCTTGTACGATGCAAGAATGAAAATGCCAGACTCAACGCACTGCCCGATACAGTGAATCCCCAGCAGATGCTTTGGGGTATCAACCAGGGCGGTACCTATGCCGATATCCGCGTAGACCATATGAAGCGAATCGCGGATCTTGATCTGCCCGGTTACGCCATCGGCGGTCTTGCGGTTGGTGAAACCGCGGAAGAGATGTATGACATCATCGAGGCGGTGGAGCCGCAAAT
>JBGVJN010000127.1:0-5969 GCA_045129455.1 Faecousia sp.
TCTACAGTGGAGTGTGCCTCCAGCCGGGATTCTCTTTTCTCGGTGGTTGGTTCTGGCGGATCGTTTGCCTTGCCACTGTTTCTGTCCTCAGCTTTGGCTTGCGCAGAAGCACGGTTCGGAAGTGCTGTCTGTATGTATTCCTGTCTCTTGCAATGTGTGGACTGGTGGGAGATGGACAAAAGGGGTTTGTCACAGTATTGCTTTGCGGATGTGCCGTCTATCTCCTGTGCAGGATCGGACTTCCGGGAGCGGCTTCCAGAGTCGTCCCTGTGGAGCTGACCATGCAAGGCAGAAAGCATCACCTGCAGGCGCTGGTGGACACGGGCAATATGCTCACAGATCCTTTGACCGGCACACAGGTGCTGGTTCTGGGGGCGCAGCTGGGTAAGACGCTGCTAGGGCTGGAGCAGCCGCAGCTGGAGGACCCGATTGCAGCGATGCAGCGAAATCCCATGAAAGGCTTGCGCCTGCTCCCTTACAGCAGCGTGGGAAGGCACACGGGACTGATGCTGGCCCTGGCTATGGACCAGGTACGGATCGATGGGAAAACTGCGGGACGCATCGTTGCGTTTTCGCCGCAATTCATAGGACAAGGGGAAGACTATCAGGCGCTGACAGGAGGAATCGTATGATGAACGGGATCAAAAGCTTTTGGAAATGGTTGCTTCATGGGGAAAAGGGGGAGATCTACTACATCGGCGGCAGTGATGTACTTCCGCCGCCACTCAAGGGACAGGAGGAGCAGGACGCTCTGGAAGCGCTGGAGCAGGGAAGTGAGGCTGCCCGGCAGCAGCTGATCGAGCATAATCTGCGGCTGGTTGTGTACATTGCCAGGAGATTTGAAAACACAGGGGTGAATCTGGAGGATCTGATCTCCATCGGCACTGTGGGGCTGATCAAGGCGATCAGCACTTACCGACGGGAGAAAAATATCAAATTAGCAACCTACGCATCCCGTTGCATCGAAAATGAGATCCTGATGCATATCCGGAAGATCGCGGGACAAAAGACGGAAGTATCCCTGGATGAGCCTATCAATATGGATTGTGACGGAAATGAACTTCTTCTTTCTGATATTTTGGGTACGGATGAGGATATGATCTTCCGCCCTTTGGAGGAGGATGTGGATCTTTGTGTTCTGCGCCAGGCACTATCGGAGCTGCCGGAGCGGGAACGGGAGATCGTGCTGATGCGCTATGGGCTGTACGGTTATGAGGAGCTGACACAGAAGGAGGTTGCCCAGAAAATGGGGATCTCCCAGTCATATATCTCCCGCTTGGAAAAGCGGATCATGCAGCGGCTGAAAAAAGAATTCCTGCGACAGACCAGCTGCGCGTGATAAATCCTTGACATTTTCTTTCTGTATTTGCTATAATCGATACGAAAATATATCGATATAAATTTGTGTCGATTTGGAGGGTAATACATTGGAAAGAAAAGAGATCTCTAAGTCCGTACTGAAGCGGCTGCCCGGCTATCTTGCCTATCTTAAGAGCATCGTGGATGCCCCCACACCATATATTTCTGCAACCGCCCTTGCCAATGCCCTGGGCATGGGCGAGGTCCAGGTCCGCAAGGATCTTGCCCTTGTATCTGATGGGGGAAGACCCAAGGTAGGCTATCCCAGAGAAAAGCTCATTGAGGATATTGAACAGTTTTTGGGCTATGACAATACGACAGACGCAGTTCTGATCGGTGCCGGTAAGCTGGGACAGGCGCTGCTGGGCTATATCGGCTTCGGTGCTTATGGCCTTAATATTCTGGCAGCGTTTGACGCCAAGCCCTTCGCTTCCCAGACAGAAGATGGCAAGCCTGTGTATCATATCTCTCATCTGGAAAGCTTTTGCCGTGAGCATAAGATTTTGATGGGCATCATTACCGTGCCGGTGGACCATGCCCAGCAGGTGTGCGATCAGCTGATCGGCTGCGGTATTAAGGCTATCTGGAACTTTGCGCCCACCCATCTGGAGGTGCCTGAGCATATTCTCGTTCAAAATGAGAATATGGCGACTTCTTTGGCGGTGCTTTCCATGCACCTGCAGGCCCAGATCAAGGAAAAGAAATAAGAGGTTACTATGGAATACAGGATCTTAGGTAAGACGGGGCTGAAGATCTCCCGTCTGGGCTTCGGCGGCATTCCCATCCAGAAGATCGATGCTGAGGGTACCGGTCTTCTGATGCGGCAGCTTATGGATGCAGGTGTGAACTATATCGATACCGCCAGAGGCTATACGGTCAGTGAAAGCTATCTGGGCCGGGCGCTGGAGGGTATCCGCTCTCACTTCGTGATCGCTACCAAGAGCATGGCACGGACAAAGGAAGCTATGGCAAGGGATATCGATACCAGCCTGGCCAATCTGCGGACAGACTATATTGACCTGTACCAGGTACACAATCCCACCGTGACAGATCTGCAGCAGGTGATGGCTCCCGGCGGCGCTCTGGAGGCGCTTATGGATGCCCAGGCTGCCGGAAAGATCGGTCATATCGGTCTGACCGCCCATTCTCTTGAGGTCTTCCGTATGGGCCTGGGCAGCGACCGGGTGGAGACGATCATGTTTCCCTATAATATCGTGGAGAACCAGGCGGAAGCACTGATCCGGGAATGTACCGAGAAGAATATCGGATTTGTGTGCATGAAGCCCTTGGCCGGCGGCGCGTTGGAGGATGCAACTCTGGCGCTGCGCTACATTCTTCAGAATCCGGATGTGACCGTGGTGATCCCGGGTATGGCAGAGGAAAGAGAGATCGCCCAGAATGTGGCTGCCATGTGTGATACTTCCCCCTTGACAGAGGAAGAGAAGGAACGGATCGACAGTATTCGCCGGAATCTCGGTACCAATTTCTGCCGCAGATGTAACTACTGCGCACCCTGTACTGCCGGCATCAGCATCAGCGCCGTATTTCTCATGGAGGGCTACTACAGCCGATATGATCTGAAGGATTGGGCCAGAGCCAGATATGAGGCAATGAACAAAACAGCTTCTGATTGCATCGGCTGCGGTATCTGTGAGACCCGCTGTCCCTATCAGCTTCCCATCCGGCAGATGATGCAGCGTGCTGTCAAGACTTTTGGAAAGTAAGTTCAGGGAGGCTTTGTGATGCAACATAAAGGAACAAAGACTCTGGAAACTGCCAGATTGATCTTGCGCAGAGCCCAGCTTTCTGATGCGCAGGCGATGTTTGATAACTGGGCATCTGACCCGGAAGTCACTAAGTATCTGACATGGCCGACTCATGAAAATGTGGCAGCGACCAGATGGGTGCTGGAAAGCTGGAATGGACAATATGATAATGATGAATGCTATTTGTGGCTCATTACTCTAAAGGGCGAGGATCTGCCCATCGGTTCCATCAGTGTAGTTTCTTTGGATAACCGCATCCGAAAAGCAGAAATTGGCTATTGTATCGGAAGTGCCTGGTGGCACCGGGGGTTCACCTCAGAAGCAATGCGGGCTGTGATCGATTACCTTTTTGATGAAGTGGGAATGAACCGGATCGAGGCACGCCACGATCCCAGAAATCCACATTCAGGCGAAGTTATGAGAAAATGCGGCATGCAGTATGAAGGCACTGCACGGGCGGCAGATCGGAACAACCAGGGCATCTGCGATGCCTGCCATTATGCCATTTTGGCAAGCGAAAGATAAGAAAACCACCCATTTCCCTGTGGAAATGGGTGGTAATTGTTATTTTGCGGGAGTGAAGCTGTCCTTCAGGCTGACGCTGCGGTTGAATACCAGATGCTCAGCGGAGGAATCCTTACTGTCGGGGCAGAAGTAGCCCAGACGCATGAACTGATAGGAGGCGGGAGCCTTGGCGCTTGCCAGGGAAGCTTCCACCTTGCAGCCCGTGAGGATCTCCAGAGAGTTGGGGTTCAGACAGGCCAGGAAATCCTTGCCGGCGGCATCGGGATCCGGATCGTCGAAGAGGTTACTGTACTGACGGACCTCGGCATCGCAGCAGTTGTTGGCATCCACCCAGTGGATGGTAGCACCCTTGACCTTGCGGCCGTCAGCGGGGTTGCCGCCCTTGGATTCGGGATCGTAAGTGGCCAGGACCTCGGTCACATTGCCGTTTTCGTCCTTGACGCAGCCGGTGCAGGTGATCAGATAAGCGCCCTTCAGACGGCACTCGGGTCCATTGGGGAACAGACGCTTGTACTTGGGGATGGGTTCGGCCAGGAAATCGTCCGCTTCGATCCACAGATCACGGGAGAAGGTGACGGTACGGGTGCCTGCCTCGGGATCGTTGGGGTTGTTTTCCACCTCAAAGCTCTCGGACTGGCCCTCGGGGTAGTTGGTGATGGTCAGCTTCACGGGCTTTACAACGGCCATGACACGCTGCGCCGTCTCGTTTAGATCCTCACGCAGGCAGTACTCCAGGAAGCCGTACTCGATGGTGTTGGGGGACTTGGCTACGCCCACGCGGTCGCAGAAGTTGCGGATCGCCTTGGGAGTATAGCCACGGCGGCGCAGACCGCACAGGGTGGGCATCCGGGGATCGTCCCAGCCGGAGACATACCCGTTCTCCACCAATGCTCTTAGCTTGCGCTTGGAGAGTACCGTGTGGTCGATGCCCAGTCGGGCAAACTCGATCTGACGGGGCTGATGGGGGACGGAGACATTTTCCACAACCCAGTTGTACAGGGGACGGTGGTTTTCAAACTCCAGGGAGCAAAGGCTGTGGGTGATGCCTTCCAGCGCGTCCTGGATGGGGTGGGCAAAGTCGTACATTGGGTAGATGCACCACTTGTCACCCTGGCGGTGATGGTGCATATGGCGGATGCGGTAGATCACGGGGTCGCGCATATTGAAGTTGCCGGAGGCCAGGTCGATCTTGGCACGCAGAGTATACTTGTTGTCTTCAAATTCGCCGGCACGCATCCGTGCAAACAGATCCAGGCTTTCCTCAATGGGACGATCACGCCAGGGGGAGGTAGCAGGGGTATTCAGATCGCCACGGAATTCCTTGGCCTGCTCAGGGGTCAGTTCGCACACATAGGCAAGCCCCTTCTTGATCAGCTCGACCGCATACTCATAGTCCTTCTCAAAGTAGTCGGAGCCGTAGTAAAACCGGTCGCCCCAATCAAAGCCAAGCCAGTGGATATCCTCCTTGATCGCCTCCACGAACTCCACATCTTCCTTGGTGGGGTTGGTGTCGTCCATACGCAGATTGCAAAGACCGCCAAACTTTTCGGCAGTGCCGAAGTCGATGATCAGTGCCTTGCAGTGGCCGATGTGGAGGTAGCCATTGGGCTCGGGCGGGAAACGGGTATGCACGGTCTGTCCGGCATAACGGCCGCCTTCGGCAATATCTTCTTCGATAAAAGCGTGGATGAAATTCTTGCTTTCGGTGATTTCAGCCATCTTGATACATCCTCTCTTTAGGTTATATTCAAATATGCGGACATTATAACCTATTTAAAAGAATTTTGCAACAGGAAAAGAAATGTTTGGCGGATATACTTCTCTTTGGAATATATACCGGAATTTTGTATATACGAAATATACAATTTTTTGGAAAAACACTTGTATATACAAAAAAAGTATGCTAAAATACACCCCGACGGCGCAGTATCCTAGTCGGAACTGCCGACTCCCAGGTAGGGCCTAAAAATCCTATGAAGGGCATATCGATGAAGTCCCTGGTGCCTGCTTTTTACGCCCAGTTTAGGGTGGGTGCTGGGGGTTAAGGATCTCGGGCGCGCCCCAATGGCATGGAGCATACGACCCGGTTTCCGTGGAGACTTGAAGCTTGTGCGACGAACGTAGCGAACTCCTTTGCGGAAGCCTCCTTCGCGTACGAATCAAGTATGAACCTGCAAGGCGGTGCACAGAATCGTGTGCTGCGTGCAGCGTAGCCTGCCTTGAGTGAACATGTGGGGAAAGAGGTTTACGCAGATGGCTGTTGTGGCCACATCAGCTTCTGAACATCGCTTCTGGAAACCATGCTTGCAAAAGAGGCTA
>JBGVJN010000128.1:0-2532 GCA_045129455.1 Faecousia sp.
GCTGAGAAAATCAAAAACCGACAGCCCGGCAGGGCCGGGGACCAACCTCGTGTCTGGTGCATTTTACTTGACGGCAGTCGAGTAAAACTGCCCGACAGGCAGTGCCGTGAGCCAAACGGTCCGACATGGTGCTTGTCGAAAGACGAGTAAAGCACGTATGATCCGGCGTTGTACGGATCTGACGGTCTCCGCTCGGCGTATCGGGACGAACAATTTTAATGAGAAATCCCCCACCGCAAGGTGGGGGATTTTTTGAGCATGACAAAAAACGTAGGGGCGACCCTCGGTCGCCCGTGGTTTTTGCCAAAGCAAAATCCATCGCCGCAAGGCGAAAATACGGTTATTTCCCTTCGGAAAATCCGAAAAACTACGTTTTTCGGCGGGCGAGCGAGGCTCGCCCCTACAGTTCTTTCCGGGAAGCAGATCGGCCGTTCCGCAGCGGGTACTCCTGATTTTCCCAGCAGCATTTTATCGTGCGGCGGCCCATTTCCTTACGGAATATCCGTTCCGATCACTTCGGGCACTTCGTCCAGAACCTCGGGATTCCGGAGCAGACGCAGGAAATACTTGATGACACTGGCATAGTAAAAACCGTCACAGATCCGCTCGTCCAGATTGAAGGTCAGATCCAGGTACTTTCGCTCTACGATCTCACCATCTTTGATCTCCTCTGTCCGACGCTTTCTTCCAAAGGCACAGAAGACAGGCACGGTACCGAAATCATACAGGTGATGAAATACGGGCTTAATGCCGAGAGACCCCACATTGGTAAAATACACGCTGCCATGGAAGGGGCTGACTTCCAGCAGGAATTTGGGAAGCAGACCGAAATAGTCCAGCAGCTTCAGCAGCCATACGGTGAACTTCAGCAGCAGGCCGGGAATCAGATTGAGGTGCTGGATCAGACCGTCCAGGCTGGAGTCAAGCTCCTTGGTGGCCTTGACACCTTCCACAGCGGCGTTGAGCTTGTTGTAAACGTCGATAGCAGTGTCATAGGGCGTCAGATGCACCTTGATGGAGGTGTCGGGGGAGTCCACGGACATCTCCTTTTTGATAACCATGCAGTACTGGATATCCTCACCCCGGGAATAGACCTTCTGACCGGAGATAAACCGGTTCAGCTGGGGATACTTGGCCACAGCCCGGACATAAGCGGCCAGCAGCACGTGGGTAATACCGAAGTCGGTATAGCCTTCCCTGCGCTTCTGGCGGATGTAGCGGTCGATGTGGCTGATCTCGAAGGACTCCTCGAAGAAGTTGGAGCAGATGTTCCGCTCCCACTGGAAGTACATGGTGATCTGAGCCATGGGGGACAGGGTGCGGATCTTCCGACCGTCAATCCGGTCACCCCAGGTGGGGTGGTACTCACCCACAGGATGGAGCCGAATGGCAAACACCAGCAGCAGCACACCCAGCAGCGCCAGCAGATCCGGCAGCGCCGGAATCAGACCGGCCCAGTCCCGGACCATAAGTGCCTGGCGGTAGAAGTACAGAATGAAGGCCAGAGGCCCAAGGATCACCGGCAGCAGCAGATAGGGGGAGTGGTATCGGTTTCCGGCGGTAATATTGGTGTAAAGGTAGGCGAAGAAAATCAGGGCGATCCAGAACAGGACCACCATCATCCGACCTTCCATGTTTTCGTTGATCCACAGGCCGGCATACAGCACCATCATCCAGACAGGGATGGCGGTCTTGTAGAACAGCTCGTCGCCGTTCAGAAGAGTGATGAGCATAAATAGCAGGGATGCTGCGATTGGCAGAACGATTTGGCTCCACACGTACAGGGAATCGTCGGACCCTTTCATACCGAAGATCCCAATGCGGGCCACTGCCGAGCACACCATGCAAAGTGCCATCAGCCAGGTCAGCACATTTTTACGGCTGACATATAAATGTGTTCTATTTTCCATAACACCGTTATTATAACAAAAATCGACAGATTTGGCAATGGGTTCCGACAAAAAACAGGAGGGAAAGACAACTTTCCCTCCTTTTTTTTCTTATAGTCACCCCTGCTTCAAAGCGGCGATGAATTCCGGATCCGTGCCGCAGCAGCCGCCCAGCAGCGCGGCGCCGTTGCTGGCGCACTGCTTCATAAAGTCCGCAAATTCCTCCGGCCCCATGGGATAGTCCGCCTCACCTTTGGCGTTGATCACCGGAATTCCGGCGTTGGGCTTGCAGAGCAGAGGCCCCCGGACGTGGCGGCGCAGCTTGCTGACCAGATAGGGGGTCATCATATCCATGCCCACGCAGTTAAAGCCCACCGCAGCGGCACCGGCCTCCTCCAGATTCCGCAGTACGGGCCCGGCTTCGGCTCCGGAGAACAGGGAACCGTCGGGCTGCATGGTGAAAGAATACATGGATGCCCCGGCGCCTTCCAGCTCTGCGGCGCAGAGGATGGCCTCGGCCTCCTGGGAGTAAAGAAGGGTCTCGCCCACCAGAATATCCACACCGCCGTCCATCAGACCCTTGATCTGCCGCCGGTAATTCTCCACCAGCAGGTCGAAATTACCCTCGTCCCAGCTGTCGCAG
>JBGVJN010000129.1:0-4131 GCA_045129455.1 Faecousia sp.
CTTGCATCATGGTCTCTACTACCATCTGCTTGAACTCACCGGTATATAGTTGATTCGGTATTCCTTTTGGCATAGAAAAACACCCCATTTCTTAGTACAAGTATTATATCATACTTGTCTAACAAATGGGGTGCAGTTCAACGCTTCATGGCTTTTTATGTAGGTTAGCTTACTTCAGGACCTTCAGATAGTCCAGAACCAGCAGAACGATGCCGATCAGAACATACAGATCCACCAGACCGCCCACCAGGCCGATGATCAGGCCGATGACGGGAATAGCGGCCAGAATACCGATCAGCAGACCGATGACAGCGCCGACAACGATGTAGACAATAATCTTAACGATCAGGTTGGTGATGTCCTTCGCACCGAAGGAATAGGGGAAAAACTTCTTCAGCATATCCATAATTTTTACTCTCCTTTATTTTTGGGGGTGAATGCTCAGCCCTCAGAATTACGGGTAGTATCGTTGTTATTTTACTGCTATATAGGGAAAAAGGCAAGATATTTTTTAAGATTCATTAAATTTTGCTGCCTGAAAGCTCCTCCAGCAGGCATACCGCATGGCAGCGCATACCCAGGTTTTCGCCGGTAAAGCCCAGCTGCTCCTCGGTGGTGGCCTTCACATTGACCCGGCTGGCATCAATACCCAAAGCGGCGGCGATATTTTCCTGCATCTGGGGAATATGGTCCTTCAGCTTAGGTCTCTGGGCGATCATGGTCACATCCACATTGCCCACCCGGTAGCCGGCATCGGCCAGTTTTTGCGCCACGCACCGGGTCAGCTCCATGGAATCGGCGCCCTTGTAGCGCATATCCGTGTCCGGGAAGTGGTAGCCGATGTCCCGCAGCCCGGCAGCGCCCAGCAGAGCATCCATCACCGCGTGGAGCAGCACATCCGCGTCGCTGTGGCCCAAAAGTCCCAGTTCATAGGGGATCTTCACGCCGCCCAGGATCAGTTCTCTGCCCTCCACCAGCCGGTGTACATCATATCCGTGTCCGATCCTCATTTCATTTCCTCCAAAAGCAGCTGCCCGATGGAAAGATCCATGGGCGTGGTGATCTTGATGTTCCGCTCGTCACCCTCCACGATCTTCACGGACATGCCCAGCCGTTCCACGGCGGAGCAATCGTCGGTGATGGGGGCTTCCTCCAGCAGCGCCTTGCGCAGAGCGCCCTTGAGAAGATCTGTGTCAAAGACCTGGGGAGTCTGCACCGCCATGAGGGTGCTGCGGTCGGGGGTGTGATCCACGATGCCGCCTTTGACCACCTTAATGGTGTCCTTCACCGGCACCGCAGGCGCGGCAGCGCCGTAGCTGTTGGCTGCCCGGATGGCGCGGTCGATCACCTGCCAGGTGACCAGAGGACGGGCACCGTCGTGGATGGCAGCCAGCTGTGCCTTTTCGGAAAGGGCGTTCAAGCCCAGCATCACCGACTCCGGTCTGGTTTTGCCGCCGGCGATCACGGCACGGACCTTGGGGAAGCCGCCGCACAGGCGGGCCACCTCCTCCAGCTTCTCGCTGGCGGTGACGATGACGATCTCCTGCACCGCGTCGCACTCCTGGAAGGTGCGCACACTGCGCCGGATCACCGGCTCGCCGCCCAGAGGCGCCAGGATCTTATCGATGCCGCCCATGCGGGAGGCAGAGCCTGCAGCCACGATCACCGCGCCGCAAGGGCGCAGCTTCAGAGCCTTCCGGGCGATCTTCGTATACTTGGTAATATCCATAGCTTATAGCTCCATTACGATCTTTTTGAAATACTGTCCCCGGACCATGAAGTTTTTAAACTGGTCAAAGGCAGCGCTGGCGGGACTCATCAGTACCACATCTCCCGGCTGCGCCGCCGCTGCCGCCGCGGATACCGCCGCGGTAAAATCGGTGCAATCCAGGATCCGGGGCTGCTCACCGCCGCAATTTTCCACCGCCTGCCGGATCTTGGGGCCGGTAGCACCGCCCAAAACCAGCAGCTTCACATGGCGGCAGATCTCCGGGCCAAGCTCGTCGTAGGGGATATTTTTATCGTAGCCGCCGGCGATGAGGATCACCTTCTCCGGGAAGCTGCGAAGACCGGCGATGGTACGGCTGGGAGAGGAGGCGATGGAATCATTGTAGAAGCGCACCCCATCCTTGATCCGCACCAGCTCGATGCGATGCTCCACGCCCCCGAAGGTGCGGGCCACATGGCGAATGGTTTCGTCGCTGACCAGCCCATCCACAGCCAGAATGGCGGCCATGTAATTTTCCACATTATGGACACCGGGCAGCAGAATGTCCTGCGTCTTCAGCACCTCCAGCCCATCCCGGTAAATGCTGCCGTTTTCCGCTCTGACCCGGGCAGGCTTTCCCTGACGGGAGAAGAATTCCGTGGTGCCGTTGCCTCGGAAGGCTGCGGTGATGGCATTGTCGGCGTTGAGGATCAGCCGGTGGGCGGTATCCTGGAAACGGAAGATGTTTTTCTTGGCTTCGGTGTATTCTTCCATATCCTTGTGGACATCCAGATGGTTGGGGGCCAGATTGGTCACCACGGCCACATGGGCAGACCGGCGCATATCCATCAGCTGGAAGGAGCTGAGCTCCACCACCGCCAGATCCTCGGCCTGCATCTGCCGGCACAGGGGCAGCAGGGGCGTGCCGATGTTGCCGCCCAGCCATACGGTCTTGCCTTCGGCCTTCAAAAATTCGGAGATCAAGGTCGTGGTGGTGGTCTTGCCGTCGGAGCCGGTCACGGCGATGATCCGGCAGGGGCAGACCTCAAAGAAGACCTCCATCTCGCTGGTCACTTCCGCGCCACGGCGTTGCAGCGCCTGGATGGCAGGATTTGCGGGATGCATGCCCGGGGTGCGGAATACCACATCGGCGCTCACATCCTCCAGATATCCGTCGCCCACCCGAAGCTCGCAGCCCAGCTGCTCCAGCTCCAGAACTTCAGCATCCAGCTGCTCTCTGGGGGTGCGGTCGCAGCCGGTGACATGGCAGCCGTATTCCAGCAGCAGACGCACCAGGGGGCGGTTGCTGACACCCAGACCCAGCACAGCGATCTTTTTATCTTTTAAGCTATGAAAATAGGCTTCAAACGCGGTAGACATTTACAACACCTCTTTACATTACAGTATATCCCCAATTAAAAGAATTTGCAAGACATTTGACAATCCGCGCCCTATGGGGTAAAATAGATCCGTGACCGGGTCGGACAGCCGCGCGCCCAGGCCGAAAGGCCGGGTGTGAGGAAAGTCCGGGCTCCATAGGGCAAGGATAACGGGTAACGCCCGCCGAGGGTGACCTCAGGACAAGTGCAACAGAGATATACCGCCGAAAGGTAAGGGTGAAAAGGTGGGGTAAGAGCCCACCCGGCCCATGGTGACATGGGTTGGGTACTCCGAAGGAGTACCCCCAGTACGATGTAAACTCTATCCGGAGCAACGCCGTGGAGAAGCATAAGGTCTGCCCGACCGCTTCAGGAGGTGGCTGGAACCCAGGAGCAATTCTGGGTCTAGATAGATGGCTGTCAAGACAGAACCCGGCTTATAGACCCGTGTCGCAACAAAAAGCACCGCTCCTGTGAGCGGTGCTTTTTTATCGGGGCAGTGCCCGGTCGGCAGCACGATGCAGCAGCATGCCGCCCAGACTTACCGGGATCCAAAGAAGAGAATATTTCAGACAGATCTGCCCAAGATAATTGTACGGCAGCCCACGGTAATCCCACACGGCGTGATCCCGGTTCACCAGCAGCCCTGTCAACAGCTCCAGTGCCGTGATGCCTCCGGCGGCTAAAATCAGCCGTGCCGGCAGAGGCAGTCGCTTCCTGCGGCTGATCCAGCCGATCAAACCGAAGCAGATCCCGCCCAGAAAGAACATACTGCCGTGGCTTCGTCCCCGCCAAAGCAGCTCCAGGCACACATACCCCCCACCGCCCAGATAGAAGCGGACACAGTTTTTCCAAAAACGCAAATTTGATCACCTCTTTGGGATCATTATGCCCAAAAAAACTGCATTTTCCACTTGACAAATAAAAAACTCTCATATATAATAACAAAGCTGATTTCGGCGGTGCCGGAATCAACTTGACCACACATGGCGGCATAACTCAGTTGGTAGAGTAGCCGGTTCATACCCGGTATGTCATCTGTTC
>JBGVJN010000130.1:0-46913 GCA_045129455.1 Faecousia sp.
TTCACCACCAAATCGATTCCGCAGCAGCCTATTCCCCCTCCCAGTGATGATTTCAGACTTCCCGAAACAGGAAGTCCTGACTTCCCAAAAACGGAAGTCAAGAGTTCCCCAAATGGGAAGTCAAGACTTCCTCAAAGCGGAGGTGCAGAGTTCCCCTTTTCGGAAGTCCCTTACAATAATAAGAATTATCTTAATAATAGCTATCTTTATCCATACAGCCTTGCCAAAATGTAACTGCGCAGGTATCGGATTTCGCCCGATTCTCTTTTCAGTAAGTCATTTACATAGTAAATATCCATTTGATCCAGCGCCCGAAATCTGCGGCACACTTCCTCCCTGGGAACTGTTTCACCGGCAATCCTCACCGTCGGAGTTGGCGTACAAAGGGTATCCACAATCACATCAACAATACCGTCGAGAAGATTCTTCGGGACCTGCTCAAGAAGGACATCGTAACAAAGATTCACCTTTATCTCTTTCACCACCCCCTCCCGATCGACAGGTGTGATTGGGTCAGTTTTATTTCGATCAGTTTTATTTTTCTCAGTCTTATTTCCTTCGGGATTTCCGAGGCCAGCGGTTCGATTTTCCCTATTTGGCGGATGTCTGCTTTCCGGGCTCATCACAAAGGGTTGAACCACTATGCGGTATGGCTGACCTCTATTTTTTAGAGTTCGGGTAATCAGGCCCGCGTGTTCCAACTCATGCAGCAAAGCTGCTGCTTTGTCATGGCCACATCCAAAGCGCTCCATAATCTCTGTAATTGGGAAATATACAAAGCAGTCCCCGGACTCGTCCGTCCAAGTTTCTCCATGAGTTGCAGACAGGCTTGTCCTATCTAGCAAGAACCCGTAAAGCAATTTTGCCAGCGTTGACAGGTCGCTGTATCGCGGCATTCGGAACAGGTCTTTTGGGATCTTGATGAAATCAAAAGTGACGGTCTGCCACCATGCGTTTTCTTTACTCATCGGCATTCTCCTTTTTTCTGGAATATTCGGGGCGATTTCGCCTCATTTCTTGCGTTCTAAGCGGCGTTTTTCTATGGGGTGGTGTTGCTACATAGGGTCCTCACTTTCCTTATTTTCTTGTAAATCCGGGGTGTTTTTCCGACCCCAATTGGGAGCGAATCTTCGACAGGAAACCAAAATCACGCGATAGCTCTGCTTGCATTGTCGCAAGCACTTGCGACACAGATCGTTGCAATTCTTCCTGCCGGTCTTGGGATTGATAAACAGTTCCCACTCCCGCTTATTTCGTTTTGACATTCTCGGCATAATTAGCTCCTTTCTGCTGCATGCAAAGTATGTAAGGCAAATAAAAATACCGAGCGCAACGAATGGATAGAGTATTCCTACTCTGCATTCGTTCACGCCCGGTACCAGACTTTCACTGGCTAAAAATAGCCGCGTGCTCTCTCGGAGTCAATGAACTCACTATGAAATTACTGCCAAGGGATCCGGAACGCCTTCTTGCTTTTATGCTCAGACGTTCCGCTTCTTCTGTCATCCATTATAGAACATCCGTTCTATAATGTCAAGTGTTATTTTTACTGTTTTTTCATGTTCCGGTTAATACCCCTGTTTCTGAATTCACTTTGTAATTTGTACGACGTAGGAGCTTAAGACCGTACTCTTTTATGTACGTCATTGGTTGATTGTAGGCTGGGATTTAGTGAAAAGCAAAAAAGCAAAAAACAACAAAACCCAGATGAACATCTCCGCAAAAATCGTGCGGATGAATAAATTATTTACTTGATATTGTAATACATGACTGCTATAATAATAAACAACGCTGTCGAGTGTTGTAATACATCGGCAGCTTGCAATGAAACACCGAAAGCTCTGCCGAAAGCAGAGCTTTTATTTGTTTATACCGGAGGGATACATATGGCAGTCAGTTATAAGAAACTCTGGAAGCTACTCATTGACAAGGATATCAAAAAGAAGGATCTCTGCGCAAAGGCTGGCATCAGTCCTGCCACAATTACAAAAATGGGCAAAGGTGGGCATGTTACTACAGAAGTGCTACTGAAGATCTGTACAGCGTTAGACTGCGGTGTAGATGATATCATGGAAATTGTTTATAGCAAGTAAATGATTTTAGCGGCATATGCCACTATTAATGCGACTAGTAGCGAGGATAGAACATATGAAAGTTAAAGAAACCCCTCCATTTGCACCGGTTCTAATGGAATCAACCAGAGCAATAGGCTATAGCTTAGAGGCTGCTATTGCGGATATTATTGATAATAGTATTGCTGCTAAAGCAGGTAAAGTACAACTATCTTTCTTCCCTGTTGGAGATGCCTATGTCTGCATTTTGGATAATGGTTCTGGCATGGACGAGGCGCAGATCGACGTTGCAATGCAGTATGGTAGCAAAAGCCCTACTGATACACGCGATGCATCAGATTTGGGTAGATATGGTCTTGGATTGAAGACGGCGTCCTTATCGCAATGCCGTACACTGACGGTTGTGAGTAAGCAGGGCAGTAACGTTGTGGGCAGACGATGGGATCTCGATTACGTAATCCAAACCGGTGCATGGTCATTGCTAATTCTTGACGAAAATGATCTTGCCAGCATTCCCCACATTACTGACCTGCTCAGCCAAGATAGTGGCACTCTAGTTGTATGGCAAAACCTTGATCGTTTACTGATGGGCGAAATCGACTACGAGAAGTCGCTTGGTCGCAAAATGGATGAGGTTAGGCAGCACTTGGAGCTGGTTTTCCATAGGTACTTGTCCGGCGAAGCCGGCATTAAGAAACTAGACATTTTATTCAACGGTGTCAAAATAAAGGCCGCCGACCCCTTTTTGCTGAAGAAAAGCACACAAGCAATGGATACAGAGGTTTTGGTAATCCGAGGGAAGCGCATTCTGGTTAAGCCCTATATTCTTCCGCATATTTCTAAAATGACAGAAGACGAGAAAATGCAGCTCGGAGGAAAAGAGGGCATCAGAAAACAGCAGGGATTCTATGTTTATAGAAACAAACGCCTTCTAATTTGGGGAACATGGTTCCGTATGATGCGTCAAGGAGATCTTTCGAAGCTGGCACGCGTCATGGTAGACATACCAAATGATTTGGACGATCTGTGGACGCTGGACATCAAAAAATCCCATGCCATTCCGCCTGCTGAGGTGCGAAATAATCTTCAGGTGGTTATTGATCGCATTGCTGACAAGAGCAAGCGTACATGGACGTTTAGAGGAAAAAAGGAGACATCAGATACGATCGAACACATGTGGACCCGGTTGAAAACACCGGGTACCGGTGTGGCTTATGAAATTAACAGAGATCATCCACTTGTTGACCAAATCATAGCTGAGGCGCCGGAAATTCGCACTAAGCTTGAGACGCTACTTAAGTGGATTGAGCGAGGTATTCCGCTCAATCAGCTCTATGTCGATCTTAACAATGACGAAAAGATTGAAAATGACACAGAAATAGAAGAAACGGAAATGCGTAAGACTTTGGAACAGATGCTGGCAGCTTTGCCGAGCAGCATCCTACGGCGTGAGATGCTTGAGAAGATCGAGCATACGGAGCCGTTCTGCGGATATCCAGATGTGATTCGCGCGTTGAAAGAGAAGGAGGAAAGCTGATGTCAAACCCCAATATTGCAATGCTGGAAAATGTCATTTCCGCAGCAGTCAGCACACAGTATAAAGAGGTTCCGCCGACAGAAGAAGAGTTCCTGGCACTTGCCCAAACCATGCGTATGAGCATGAGTATGTTCCCTGTAACTGACGAGGAGTTTTCCGATGTTCTTGTTAGGCTACGTGCCTCGATTGTTATTCAAATGGATGTTGGTGTGTTTATTAACGACCGCAACACCCCCCATAAGTCTTGGCTTCCTTCCCGAAGGGCTGATCTAGATTTCTTCTTTTGGAATCGCTATAAAAAATACCTGGAAGAAATAAAACACTGGAATCCCAGAGTTACCGCAACCTTGGATAAGGTGTCTGACGAGATTGTTGATCTGCTTGGTGATCCCAAAAGCAAAGAACCGTTCCAACGACGGGGCCTGGTTTTGGGTGATGTTCAATCCGGCAAAACAGCCAACTACACCGCTATCAGTAACAAGGCTGCCGATACCGGGTATAGAATCATCATCGTTTTGGCTGGTATGATGGAAAATTTGCGCCAGCAGACACAGTCCCGCTTGGATGCAGAATTCTCAGGCAGAAAGAGTGAATACTATCTGGATCCTAAGGCTGAGCAAGAAATAAAGAACTTGCCGGTTGGTGTTGGTAGATATGGCGTACAGAAGCGCATTGCTGCCTTCACTTCTGTGTCTAAGGACTTTGATATTAACGTGCTGAAAAGCAACGACTTGAATCTTCAGAGCGTATCCGACCCTGTTGTTCTGGTAGTCAAAAAGAACAAGAGGATTCTAAACAATTTGATCAAATGGCTCTCTAAGAGCCGGGATGATACTACCGGTAAAATTATGCTTCCTATGCTTCTGATTGACGATGAGGCAGATAATGCATCCGTCAACACGAAGAACGAAGACGATAATCCCGCAGCAATCAACGCTTGCATTCGCCAGTTGCTACATGAGTTTTATCAGGCCTCTTATTTAGGAATTACCGCTACTCCTTTCGCTAATATTTTCATTAATCCTGAAACGGAAGACGAAATGATTGGCGACGACCTGTTCCCCAGGGACTTTATTTACTCACTGGCGCCGCCCACTAACTATATTGGTGCTGACAAGATTTTCGGAGAAACGCCCGCATTCTCTGATGTTCTGATTCCTTTGCGGCGGGAAGAAATGGACTTATTCTTCCCGTTTACCCACAAAAAAACGCTGGAAGTCGATGCTCTACCGCCCAGCATGTACGAAGCAATGGCGTACTTCTTGCTGTTTAACGCGATCCGCGATTTGCGAGGTGACTACACAGAGCATCGCTCCATGATGATCCACGTCAGCCGGTTTACGGATGTGCAGAATCGTATTTCTGAGGCCGTAAATGAATGGCTCGTCCAGGCCAAATCTGATGTTCAAAACTATGCTGCGCTACCCGATGAGAATCGTGAAAAAATCTCTACCTTGCGTTATTTGCATAAAGTATGGACAAAGCACCATTTGGACGAAATTAGCGGAACGAATTGGGACGACATCTGCCAGAACTATCTGAACCGAGCAATTGCACCTATCGCTGTTCGTGCAGTAAACCAGAAAACCGGCGCAACAAGCCTGGATTACTTCAACCACAAGGACGATGGCCTTCGGGTAATCGCAATTGGCGGTAACAGTTTGTCTAGAGGATTGACTTTAGAAGGACTGGCTGTTAGCTACTTCTACCGCAAGTCTCAGATGTATGATACGCTCCTTCAGATGGGACGCTGGTTTGGATATCGTCCGAACTACGACGATCTTTTCCGGATTTGGATGGCAGAAGAAGCAATCGACTGGTACGGCTATATTACAAGGGCAGCTAACGAGTTGAAGGGCGAGATTGCAAAGATGAAACTCGCCAACCAAACTCCGATGGAGTTTGGCCTGAAGGTTCGCCAAGATCCCAACTCGTTGATTGCAACAGCGCGCAACAAGATGCGGTCTGCAACGCAGGTCAGTCGTCCGGTAACCGTTTCTGGAAAACTGCTGGAAACTCCTCGATTAAAAGCTAATTTGGATATTTTGAAATCCAACGAGGCCGTATTCAAGGATTTTGTGGAGCATTTAGCAGATGCGGGAACACGTGATTCCTCTGAGAGACCGTACTATTGGCGCGGAGTTCCGAAAGAGATGATCATTCAGCTGTTGCTTGGCTTCGAAACGCATCCTTGGCACCTGGCATTCCAAGGAAGAGCTTTGGCTGAGTATGTTGATGAAAAAATGGGCGACGAAACCTGGGACGTTGCATTGGTTACGGATGGTGAGGGCTCTGCTTACACGCAAGGGCTTAAATGCGGTAGTGAGATTCTCCCCATTAAGGCAACTGAACGCCGCACGGTGATCGCCGACGATAAAATGATCAGAATCAGCGGAACCAAGGTGAAGGTTGGCTCCGGCGGTTGCACCAAAGTCGGTCTAACAGAGACCGAGCTCGATATTGCCAAGAAGCGCTTCAAGGAGCAGAATGGTGATAAACACATGTCTGATAGTGCGTATTTGATCCGTGAGCGTAGCCCTTTGCTGATGCTGCATATTGTTGAAACCAGGCTGGACGAAAAGGAGTCAACCAACAAAGATGTCCCTGACTACCTTTTTGCGCTTGGCGTTGGCTTCCCAGATACTGGCACCGGTATTCGCACTGCCAATTATATGGTGAACATGGTTGAGCTTAGAAATTGGATGGATCCTGATGAGGAAGATGACGAATGAGAATTAATGCTGAATATCTCCACAGCAAGTGGAAAGCCATCAGCTACTACGATGGCGGATATATACAGGTCGAAGTAGAACATGCACTTGAATGGCATGTCGGCTTCAAAGAAATTGACCAGAAGACCTTGGTGATTGTATCTAGCAAAGAGCCTGAATTACTGCCCTCTTCCAAGTCAATTGTTGTGAGCAAAGGCCGCCGCCTAGATGGTAGATGGGCACTTTCCTTTACACTTATGCGCATAGAGCAGGATAGCGTCTTTGAACTACTATGTGCTGACTTAATTACATATTCTCAAGCGGCAGAGAATGAAACTGCGGCGCTCAACCTAACAGTAAAAAGGTTTAAGCAGTGGAACAAACTTCTTGAGCATCAAAGAAGAAGCCTGATGGACGAGAGCAATCGAAAAGGCCTGCTGGGTGAGTTGACTTATCTGTGCGAAGTGATTGACGCCGGATATCCGGTTTATGCGGCAGTTCAGGGTTGGGTTGGCCCAGATGGCGCTGATCAGGATTTTGCATATGCAGACGGTTGGCATGAAGTTAAATCTGTGGGAGTGTCAGCTTCCTCCGTCAAAATCTCTTCTTTGGAACAGCTTGCAAACAATGACCCCGGCGAATTGGTTGTAATGCTGATTGATAAGTGTGCACCTGAACGCAGTGGTGCCGTATCCCTGGGAGAGCAAGTCGATCTGGCGCTCGCACAAGTACATGAAGACACAGATGCTCTTGCTCTTTTGGAAAGCAAACTCATGAGATATGGATTTATTGATCTGCCTGAATACAGGGAGCAGAAATATGTCTGTTCTGGAAAGATACGCTTTCGGGTAGACGCAGATTTTCCGAGGCTCACAGCTGATGCAGTGCCACCTCAGATTATTAAGACCGAGTATTCAATTAGTTTAGCCGGCATTGAAGGCTGGCGGATGGAGGATTAAACATGGATGCGCAGGAATTCAGAAAAGACTTTCTTGAAAATGTAAAGGCAGAGGCCGCTGCAACTGGAGAGGGTTCCTGCGCAGCTTTTGTGGACTCAATGGCACAATACCTTATTGAGGCTGAGGTTTTGCCAGATTTTACGCCCTCCTTTTATACCAGTACAACCTCGACCAGAAAAATATACCGAGTTGACGGATATGTCCTTGATGAGTTTGATCACACCATGAATTTAATTATTGCTGACTATGATGGTGCAGAAGAACGCACGATGGGCAAAGTCGCTTCCTCGACCAATTTTCAGAGACTTGCTACCTTTGTGGACCAGGCGTTAAACACTAGGCTTTACAAAGAAATCGAAATGAGTACGCCTTGCGCTGACTTGATTGATCTGCTCCGGTTGGAGAAAGATAAAATACGTAAATATCGGCTTCTCATCTTCACTGATGCTGATGTCAGCGGCACACTCGTTAATCTGGATAATCTTGATATTGGTGGTGTGCCTGCAGAATGCCAGATCTGGGACATCGATCGTGTTTTTCGTGTATGTTGTTCTGACTTGGGCCGCCAGAATATTGAGATTGATTTTCGTGAGTATGTCCCCGAAGGCATTCCCTGTCTGGAAGCAAGCAGTGCGGCTACAGCGGAGTATAATAGCTATCTTTGTATTATTCCCGGAAAAGTCCTTGCTGATATCTACGACAAATATGGAAGCCAGTTGCTAGAAGGAAACGTCCGCTCGTTCCTTTCAACAAAGGTCGCTGTAAACAAAAAAATCCGTGAAACCATTCTTAAATGCCCCTCTATGTTCTTTGCGTACAACAATGGTGTTTCTGCAACGGCAATGGACGTGCAACTTGAACACACTCCAAATGGAACCCATATTGTGAGCGCACGAGATTTCCAGATCATCAATGGCGGCCAAACCACAGCTTCGTTGTCTAACACCCGGCACAAAGACAAAGCGGATCTGCAGGGCATCTATGTCCAGATGAAGCTTACCGAAATTGATGAGAGCGATATGGATCGTTCGACAGAGTTGGTTCGTAATATCTCTCGTTCCTCTAACAGCCAGAACAAGGTTACGGACGCCGACTTCTTCTCGACACATCCCTTCCATATTCGCATGGAGCAACATTCGCGTAGGATTTTTGCTCCTGCAGAGGCTGGCGCACAGTATGAGACCAAATGGTTCTATGAGCGTGCGAAAGGCCAGTTCTTGCAGGCACAAATGCGACTTACTCCGGCAAAGAAAAAACAATTCCTGTTGCAGAATCCTAAGAGCAAAGTTATTACAAAGACAGATCTGGCTAAGGTTCGCAATACATGGAACGAGATGCCTCATGTGGTAAGTAAGGGCGCCCAGACAAACTTTATGAAGTTTGCAGAAGTGATCGACGAAGCATGGACCGTCAATGATGCACAGTTTAGTGAGCGCTACTTCACCGAAACAGCCGCACTGGTCATTCTGTTTAAGCACTTGGAAGCTTTGATTCCGAAGCAAGATTGGTACGAGCAGGGCTATCGTGCAAATATTGTCACATACTCCTTAGCTTTGCTTCACCAACTCATTCGGAAGCAATTCAAAGACATGGAGTTGGATCTTCAAAGTATTTGGCTGCGCCAAAGCGTTCCTGATGTCGTAACTAAAGTCCTGGAGCAGATTTCTGAGCAAGTTTTCTATAAAATTACCGATCCTAACCGGCAAACCATTAACGTCACACAGTGGTGTAAGCGGGACGCATGCTGGAAGAGCGTTCAGGAAATTGAACTGGAACTTCCCTCCTCTTTCAAAACTGTGCTTATTGGCAAAGCAGAGGTAAAAGCTGCCGCAAGGGCCGCCAAAAAAGATCAGGAAATGCTGTCTGAAGTTGATGCGCAGGTCAAAGTGCTGGAATACAGTGCAGCACAATGGAAGAAGCTCTCTGTTTTTGCAATGCAGAAACGGATGGTTTCACCGGATGAAAGCATGGCACTGAAATATGCTTGCCAGATCCCAAGTAAGATGCCCAGCGGCTATCAGAGCCAGCGCTTGCTTGCATTGCTTGACAGAGCAATGTCCGAAGGCTTCAAGTTTTAACTGGTAGAAAGAGGAATATAAGGTGTATACAGTTGTTGATTTATTTGCAGGAGCCGGAGGCTTAAGCCTAGGGTTTATGCAAACAAGAAAATATAACATAAAAGTGGCGTTTGAAAACAGCCCACATATGCAGGAAACGTATCGTAAAAATCATCCTGACGTAGAGGTCCTGGGGGATGTTTGTGCGGCCAATTATGCCGATATTGTACGTAGACACGGAGAAATTGATGTCGTAATCGGCGGACCCCCGTGTCAGGGTTTTTCAAATGCAAACCGACAGAAGAATCATGCTATCAGCCAAAACAATATGCTAGTCAAGCAGTATCTACGCGCAATTCTGGAACTGCAGCCAAAAGCATTTGTTATGGAAAATGTGAGCATGCTTCGCTCTGAAGTACACCGGTTTTATATGGAAAAAGCCGATGAGGAAACAATCACTAGATGTAATATCCCTGTTAAAGATACACTTCTGCATTTACTTGACGCAGAGTATATGTTCAAGGATGCTCTGGAAATCGTGCAGAAAAGGGATAGCATCCAGAAGTATCTCTGGCCGGAGGATGATTATTCCGAACTCAATGTAGTATATAAATCTTCTAAGAATCTTGCGAAGATGAAAAATGCGCTGGAAAAGCATAGAAGAAAGCTCCAGAAAATCTCGGGTACATACACAACGCTTGCACAAGATCACCCTGTTTTTTCTGAATCGAAGAAAGCCTTTGATGCGATTGAGTTGTATTATGCAGATAAGCTACCTGCAGAAAGCATTAAGTCCATTATTGAGCCGGCGATTATGATGCAGCGAATGCTCAGCAAGGCGATGGAGATCCTGGACAACAATATTGTTGTTGATGCTTATATTACGGATGACGGCCTCTCTGCTAAAATCAGATCATTTGCGGTCTACGACTATTTGCGTGGCATTCTGGCTGCCCCGGAAAACGACTATGTCATCAACAGCGATGTTTTGTGCGCTGCGGATTACGGCGCTCCTCAGAAACGTATGCGCTTCGTTGTAATCGGGATAAAACGTAATATTTCTAATAAAATTGCGTTACCAAAGGGCAGGTTTGACGAGGATGAGTATCGCACGGTAAGAGATGCTATAGGCGATTTAGAAGATGTACCGCCTGTATATAGCCTGGAAGACGACAAAAACGGCATTGCCATCCCAGAAAAAGAGAATTTGGGTGAGTTAGCTACGGCGCTAAGGAATGTTACAGTCTTGCATAATCACATGGTTACAAAGACAACCGACACTGCGATGGAGCGCTTTCGTGCGTTGAAACAGGGACAAAACTTCCACGCCCTTGATAATGAACTAAAAACTAACACCTACACTGATGCATCACGTACCCAGAATACAATCTATCTCCGGCTTAATTATGATGAGCCCAGCGGAACGGTTGTGAATGTCCGCAAATCTATGTGGATTCATCCGACATTAGATCGTGCTATTAGCGTTAGGGAGGCAGCCAGGCTGCAAACCTTCCCGGATAACTTTATTTTCTGTGGCACGAAGGATAAACAGTATCAGCAGGTTGGCAATGCGGTTCCGCCAATCATGGCTAAATCTATTGCTAAAAAACTGGCACAAACGTTGACTAAGAACTTACCGCCGGTCGGTCAAGAAGAAATCACCAACAGAATAGAAGGGGCGTAAACATGGCACAAATTAGCTTGTCCAGCATAAAGAAGATTGAAAAATATCGCAATGCGGTTCACGACAAAGTACATGCGACGTACACTATATTCGAAATGGACGGAGAAAAATACGTCCAGATCGATACATATGGCCGCATTGACCGTGAAAACCCTGAAAAGATCAGTCAAACACTTCAATTTGATAGAGCTACAGCAAAGTTTTTGGTTAATCTTCTGTGTGAGGAGTTTGACATTCGATAACGAGGAACATAGTTGTTGCCTGCCGCCATAAAGTGACCTATCAAAAGCAAAAAACCATACAAAAAGCACCTGACAAAGATTGTGAACTGCCGGTGCTTTTTGCCTGTATATTGGGTTCGTTCAACGCATTCTCCGGATTCCTTATTAAAATAAATAAGGAGCATGGCAGGCATACAGAGGAACATTGCCCGGATTACAATCCTTGACTATCCGTGGAAATAAAAAGCACTGTAGCAAAATCAGGTGCAGGGTTCAATGCAGACAGTACTAATTTTATTGAGTTATACCCCTTGCAAAAGGGTATAACGGGGTATAACACTGCAATAAGCCAAGGAGATGAGATATGGACAGCAATAACCGCTGATTACTATATCAATTCTATTATTACCCAAAAGTTTTTATCCTTCTTGCGTTTTCGCCAAATTTCGCATTCTACCTATGCTACAATTGCAACACCAAACGACACAAAGGGAGAAAATGCGATGTTGAATGTTCGTCTAGCATTCTTGAGAATTGGGAAAGGCTGGAGTCAGGCGGAATTGGCGCGGCGGATTGGGGTTAGCCCCAGTGCGGTGGGAATGTATGAGCAAGGACGGAGAGAACCGTCTCTAAGTCTTGTGGTGCAATTGGCTCGGGAATTTGGAGTCAGTACAGATTACTTGCTGACCGGGGAAACGCAGCAGGGGGATCCAACTGCTGCATCAGAGGCATCGCCTATAACGGTTCGGGTCGAAAACTTGATCCGGTATCTACTTAGCACAGCAGAATAGCACATCGCCAGCCCGATTGCTCGGGCTGGCGACTTTAGTGCTGTGGTTATCACTTGGGCTTGAAGTGAGTTTGCTTGGCTTTCCAATAGCCTTGCCAATCAATGCACTGGCCACAGTTACAGCAGTAAGCCACAAAATCTCGTTCCAAAATGTGTTGACACCTGGGACAACGGTAGTAAAGGTGATTATGGGGATGCCGGGGGAGTATGGTAGCATCCTTTACCTTCATGGGAAGGCGATACGACAGTATCAACTGAAAAGCAACAGAAAAATCAGTCAGAGTGCCGGACCGCTCCCGCTCTCTGACTGTCATAAATTGCGCTCCTTTTCATTTGTTTTTAGTGTGTACATACAGCATAGCCTTGGGGATCGGTGTTGAGTAATCATATTCCTCACCTCCCCACATGCAGAGGCATAAAAGGGCGCAGGTGGAATATTCCTTGGGTGATCACAGGCAACTATAAAGGATACTTCGTTAAACTTGATTGATCCAAAGCTATACCCATCTGCACACACCCTTTTCTGCATGAGCGGCGAAAAACCTGCCACTCACCATTTTCTATATGCCCCAAAAACGAAAAAGGTGACATTTTTCTGCTGTATGCGCCCAAAAATGTGCTTCTGTGTTGCAAATAATGCATAAATAGGGTATAATCTCCATGCGCAAGGGCTTTGATCCGCAAAAGCCTTATGATTTGTGCGGGAGGTGTAATCTATATATGACTGCGGAACAAGACCGTTTTTTAACTGACAGATACCAAGCAAAACGGCAATTCTTGCTGGAATACGCAGAATCTTCCTTACATAATTACGCACTATCCGAAGAGGCAGTACAGCAAACCTTCGAAATTGCCTGCCGCAAGATTGAAGATTTTTGCAACAGCCCAAACCCGGATGGGTGGCTCACTAAGACATTGTCCTTTGTGATTCGCAATATAGAAAGCCGTCAGCGGACGGAACGGCGTTTCATCGTACCCATGGATGAATATCGCCCGGATCTGGTGGCCGCACCGGAGGCGCCATTGCCGCTGTGGGTCACTTATGGCTCGTTGGTGGAAACACCCCAATTCCGTTTGGTCTATGAATCAGAAGTTCTGGGCCGTACTTATAAAGAAATCGCAAAGGATCTGGGCATCAGCGAAAATACTTGCAAGAAGCGGGCGGAACGCGCCAGAAAATATTTAGAGAGAAAATTGATAAATAAATGTCACCATTGAGTGACTGACCTACACATAGAGTTTGAAAGGAGGCAAAACAATGTCCGAAATGGAAAAGCGCGAGGGGATTTTCCGGTACGATTCCATGTCCACAGAGGAGTTGCAGGAAATTCTTCGCAAGCACGCCCATGATGAACTGGACACAGAACCGGAAGCAGATGAATTGTTTGAAATAATGGAGGTGTTATCGGTCAGAAGACAACAGCAAGACCCCCAGGCATTCCGCTCAAATGAGGAAGCACTTGCTGAGTTCCGCCAGCATTATATACCCAAAGAGAAGGAAGAATCCAAGTCTAAGGTTATCATATTCCCCAACCGCATTTCCAGAACGGTTGCCGCTGTTTTGGTTGCCGTACTGATCGTGACATTGGGTACTTCTGTAACTGCGGAAGCACTCCATATTGATATTTGGGGTAAACTGGCAACCTGGACAAAGGAGATTTTCCAGTTTGCTGATATGCAAGAGGGAACGATGGCCACAGAGCCGGAGAGGGAAAATAATCTAGAGCTGAAAACCCTGCATGATGCGTTGGTAAAAGAGAATGTCACGGAAAAGCTTGTGCCTACATGGATGCCTGAAGGATATAAGAGTAAAGATCTAAAAGTTATGGGTTCTCCGCGAGTGTTAAATATCAGTGCTGTTTACGAAAAAGACGGATCAGAATTGGTCATCAAAATTTGCCAGACGATTGGCGTACAAGCTCCTCAGGTTGAGAAAAATGATGATTTTCTTGAGCTGTATGTCGTCGATGGCGTAGAATACTATATTTTCTCCAACACGGAAACCCTTAATGCGGCGTGGAGCATTGGAGAATTCGAATGTATCATTACGGGGAAAATTACGTTGGAGGAAATGAAAAAGATGATCGATTCCATCAAATAAAAATGGAATGGAGATTATCAAATGGAAAGAAAGTGGAGTCATTTCCTGGTTAAATTGATTGCGATTGTTTTGATTTTTTCTATGTGCGCACCCATTGGTGCCCAGGCGGCCATGCCGGAAACTGTCCAACCTATGGCAAGTGCCTATTTGACGGATTATAGAGCCTACATCTGCGCCATGGGCAATGGCGACCTGGAGATTTGGTGGGAAGTGACCGGAACCCGCACTCTGGCAGATATTGGTGTGTTGCGCGTGTACTTGTATGAGTCCACAGATAATACCAATTTTGAATGGGTGAAGACGTTTACTTTTACGGACTATCCAAATATGTTGTGGCATGATACATATATCAGTATGGATTATGTTGATTATGATGGCGTGCCTGGCCGCTATTACAAAGCCTATGTGCAGATTTGGGCCGGCCCCGAAGATGGCGGTGATACCCGTTACATCTGGACACCCGTGGAGCGCTGTACCTAACCTATAATTACATATCTCTGCCTCGGTGCATTTTGCACCGAGGCATTTTTTCTGAGAAAATCGTCAATTTTGAAAAAAGATGTCACCTCCTTGAATGCTGGACAAATAAAAATATAAAGAAATGTACAGGGGGGATTAGCATGAACACAAAAGCCATTGGCGAGCGGATTCAAATCGCTCGAGAGGAACGCTGTATGACCCAGTTGGAATTGGGCAGTGTAATTGGTTGCACTCCGCAACACATCAGTGCCATCGAGCGCGGTGTAAAAGTACCAACCTTGGGAACATTTGTGACCATTGCTTCGGTACTGCGAGTGCCTACGGATGTACTACTGCAAGATGTTTTGCCGGATTGGTGGGCGAACTGGGAGAAAGAGATCGACCGGATCTTGGCGCCGCTGCTACCACATACGCGTGCTTATATCAAAAGGCAGATTCTGGAACATCATCAACTGGAAGAAACCTGCGCAAGAATGGGGCAAAGACTTCCGCAAAGATAAGCAATTTTCTGCAAATGGTTTCTGATTTCGTGTGATTTCGACAGCCTTCTGATTGTAATATAAATCTACGGGATTTAGCTCTAATTCTCGTAGGATTACAAACAGAAAGGAATCGTACTTATGAAAATCACTGTAACCATCCTTGCTCAACTGACCGATGCTGACACTTTGCTGGAAAGCGTATACCAAGCTATCGCCGATGTGGACCCCCATTATGCCGATGAAATGGCTACTTATGAACAGGCCGTCCAGGACTTGCTGCAGGCCGTCCCCAATGCGGAAACCTACCTGCAGGCCAGACGACAGGAGCTTGCCTCCGATATCCGCTTTGCTATGTGGCAGGGCTTTAAGTGGGCAATGGATTGCCACCGCGATCCCATCTATAAGCTACTGGCCAAGCTAGACTTCGAGGATCAGTGCCAGGAATCCAAAATGCACGCTCTCCCGGCTGCCAAAGCCGCTCAGGCCGCAGCCCGCACATTCACCCAGTCATTGCCCATGGACAAGCAATCCCTGCTGGACCCCATCATCGACCACTTTGCTTACCTGGAAACCTATGGCTACAAACTGACCTATTCTGCAGGTGTTGAATTGGCCAATAATCTGCTCCCGTTGGTTGAGCCAGGATTTGTAAATAATAGTTCATTTGGATAATAGGGCCTTGATGAGTGCTTGATGTTCTGGGGTTGGACACTATTGGGCAGTTTTTGGATCGAAAAACGGTGAGTCATCAGTCTATTAATTACATACACAAAACTGCATTACGAAAGAAGAGTGACATTATGCCTAAGGACAAGTCTCAACTTGATATATATCAAATAGAGAGGGAGCCGGTAGTGACTGAAATATGCAAATCTATTGCGCCGGAAGAACAAGCACAACTTACTGAGCTTTTAGAAGTAGTAACAGCAGGTGAGCCAACTCCAGAAAGCATCAATGAGTTGTCCGAGACCATTATCAGGTATATCATTCGGACACAGAACAATAAGCCCAAAGCATTACATTACGAGAGCATTGCCCTTTCGCCCAATACTGTCCAAGGTTACACGTTAATGCTTTATGAAGCACGTAGTTGTCCTCAAAGTCCTATCGCAGCGATCCTTCGGGGCCGTCTTGAGCAAGCGCCTCAGACCGGTGTGAATGTTTCACACGTTTTATTTGCGTATGATAGAAACTCCATCTATGCTGTATGCTCTGGATCTGGGTGGCAGGTTGTTACACCTTTTGCCAACTCTCAATTTGGCTTAAATGTGCTTTCTCGGCTGATCCCGTCAAATGAAGAAGCTATATGTCGACCGGTGAGAATCTTTTGCTTAGCATTCTGCATTCTCTTAAAATGAGAATAGATGATCATGGTGACACAAGCGTTCCATGCTTGATCTTTCTTGACGAGATTGAATTGGCATTGCACGCATCCTCTTTGCGCAGACTAGTTGACTTGTTGGATAGCATTTCCAATAGATACAATATAGCCATTTACTTTTCAACCCATTCTATCGAGCTAATCAGGGACATTAAGCCAGAAAGAATATTCTACATTCAAAAATACATAGATCGCTCAATCAATGTATTGACACCATGTTATCCTGCATTTGCGACTAAAAACCTATATGATAGCAATATGGGTTACGATGATGTTATTTTAGTCGAAGATGATTTAGCTAGATCAATTGTACATAATCTGCTCAGAGAATATTCATTACTGAATAATAAGCTTGTATGTGTTCTTCCTTGTGGAGGATGGCAAAATGTGTTGAGATTGGCTAATGATGCTTTACAAAGCAATCTTCTAGGTGCCAAATCCAAGATAATAGTAATCCTGGACGGAGATGTCCAGAAAGAAGTTGCTCCATTTCTACATCAAAATAATATTACACTTAATACTCCGCTGAACTATCTTCCTGTGCCCAGTTTAGAAAAGTACTTGAAGGAAAAGCTATACGATCAAGTCGATCAAAAATTAACGCAGGAACTTGATAATTATATTTTTCAAAAAGTCGGCTTGCGCCATATTCTGTTAGAATACAAAAATAACGGACCATATAAAAAAGATGACGCAAACGGAAAAGAGCTGTTCGAAGATTTAGCGGCAGAGTTGGTTTTAAACGGTAGGAGCAGAGAGGATTTGATTGACACTATTATCCGGTTTATGAGCGTTAATGAGACTGGTAGAATTAATAAAATCGTCTCATTCCTGCAAAAACAACTATGAGTTTGCGAGCAGCATAACGCGGGTGCACGAATTTGATCCCCTCTGGAAGCGCGGTCTCTCAAAAAAGCATCGATCGTGTTTTTAGAGAAAACATCGCAATTTGAGAGACATATCATTTGTAAATAAACCAGGGCCACCCGGTGAAGGGTGGCCCTTTGCTTATGAGGTGGCATTTGCTCTCACCTCTTGTATCCTTGTCAACAGGTCAGCGGGTTGGTTTTTCTTAATGTTTTTGCAAACGGCATCTAAAAAATTGAGGCCCACCAGTGCCGGTGGGCCTCGTCTTTTGTATGCAATTGTTTCAAATTACTTGTAGGCAATTTGGGAAGAATTCATGGGTTCAAATGTGATCTTCAGCTTCATGCCCAAACCTTCAGCCAATCTGCGAAGTGTTTTAATAGAGGGATTAGCATTTCCGTTTTCCAGCTTGCTAATGTCAGACTGTGCAATACCGGTTCTCTGGGAAAGTTCCTGTTGGCTCATGTTGACGGTATTGCGTGCATCAATAATAGCCTGCTTTATAGAATACTCTGCTTCCAGAGCATCATATTCTTTTTTTACTTCGGGATCCTGAAGTTGTTCATTCAAAAAATCTCTAAACTCACTCATTTTGAAAGTTCCTTTCTACTAAGATATTCGGCACGATACTTCTTGGCTGTTTCAATTTCTGCCGGAGGCGTCTTTGGTGTCTTCTTTACAAATCCATTGGTAAGTACAATATTCTTTCCCACATAAAAGAAATACAACACGCGCGTAATGTCATTGGAAAACTTTGCTCTCAGTTCAAAGATACCGTCACCCAGAGGCTTGGAATCAGGTTCGCGGAGTTTGGGGCCATTGTTTTCCAAGAGTTCAATTTCTCGGAGCATTTTTGCCCGCATTTTGGGTTCTAACTTCAGCAAAAATTCCTTAACCGGCTTATCTCCATTAGATTTTGTGTAAAATTCAACATTGTATTCGGACATATATTTCTACCACCCGTTTCTCTCTGTTATTATAATATAGGATATATCCCATAATGTCAATACTTATTTGCAAGTTGTGGGCATACTGCAGCAACACACTGCAGTATGCCTATTCATTTATGCGTAGATCAACTCGGCGTTGACGATTTCCATGGCACGGACATGGATGTTATTCATGTGTGCAACCCATTCGCTGGGATCGTCGATCTTCAGCTGTTCGGTGACATTCTCATCTTCTGCCATACTCCGAACCAGCCGGTCAAACATCTGCTCTGCGTGGGTGTTAATCTCCTGCAGGTGTGCTTCTAGGGTGTCAGCCAGCATCATGACTATGTAAATAGATTTCTGATGGTCTTTCAAGAAGTGGCGTCTTCGCTCACCCCAGATGCCGGTCAGCTTCACTTCCGGTACTGTCACGCAAGGAATATAATAATCGCCCTCAAGCTTATACCAAAGACCGTTCTTTTTATCGTAAGTATAGTGTTCCATAATATCCTCCATTATTTCTTCGGGGGCCGATGATACTGCATCAGCCGACAAGTGTCCAGTTTGTTCTGAAAGCGTTTCTGTGCCTCGCAGACGACTTTTTGTAAGATCTCCGGGTTCGTATCCCATTGGGCGATTCCCCGGTTGTATTCGCCTCTGCGCTTATCGTCGATAATAAACGGATCAATGCCATATCGCAGGCACTCCTTCACCATGAGGATTCTACCCACTCTGCCATTGTAATCGTCAAATGGGCGAATGCACTCAAATTGTACATGAAACGCAAGGATTTGTTCCAGCTTTGCGGCTTTTCTCTCATAAATCTTAATGAGATCCGCTACTGCTTTATTGATCTGCTGCGGTGGAATACCCAGTTTATCAGGCTTGATACGGAACTCACCCACGCCGGACTTATGGTTCTGATCGGCATAAGTGCCATAGGTCAGGAAGTGATGTACCTGCTTGACAAAAGACACCGTCAGCGGTGCTGTGACATTGTCTATCACATAGCGCATACAGATAAAATGGTTCATCATCTCCACAATATCATCCACCTTGGTTGGTTCGAAGGAGGCTGTAAGCCGTTTGGTCCGGTACATTTCCTCCACCTGGTTGCGGGTTAGACGATTACTAGCCATGCGGCTGGAACTGTAGGCCAAGTTCACCTGTATGTATTCGTAGATACCAAAGTGATTGTTGCGCTCGTGCTGATAGAGTATCTTCTTGACCAGGGGAGTTGGCGGCGTTTCCCTTACCGTCTGAGCACCCGGCTTCGGTGTCCCTTCCGGTATCTGCCACCCGAGTTCTGTTTGTACTGCACCTGGGATTTTTCCTTCTTTGCAATAGCGGCGAACCATCGCACCGGAGATGCCCCAGATGGCAGCTGTTTCATTGACTGAATAGAGCTTCATAGTTTCAATCCTTTCAAATTAATTGTTTCAGGTTGCAGGGGGTGCAACTTCTTGACCCAAACCCGACCCAAAACATCGCGAGAACACTTGGACTGGATTGAAATATTTTGTATGTATAATATGCTATTTTGTTCTGTTTTGTCTATTATTTTCCAACTTTTCCAACTGCATTTTTGCTCAAAATCTGATGGCATTTAAGAGGTCGGCGGTTTGATTTTTTGCCTATATCCACCAAAACGCCGGATGTGCTAAGAAATCTGGTGTTTTTCTGACTTTTAGCGCAATTGATTTGCCTGTATTTTCTTCTACTACTGCCAAAACAAGACGGCTTTTACCGGCTGTGATATTCTTCCTGATACCTTCTTGCCTCTGCCATCTCCTCAATGTGTTTCTTGCGGAGATAACAGCCCTAAGTGTATCTTGTTCGCACAACGGCGGCCTTGATCCCAAGGCCGCCTTACGTTCCTTTATGCAACTGCGTAAAATGCTTTCCTCTTTTCTCCTATTTTTCGTCCCAGTTCAATAACCTCCTCTTGGGCCAACTCTAATTCCAAAGCGATCTGAGGGAGCCTTAGGTCTTCCTGCATCAACCGTATTAAATGTTGTTCTGGCTCAGAAAGCATGCTTTGAAACTGTTCGGCCATGATGCGGGTTTCGGCTTGCGAAATTCCGCCGGAATACTGATCAGAAATAATATGACTCAAGGAAAAAACACCGTCATGAGCCGAACGCAACGGTGCATCAAAGGACATGTTCCGGAAACTTTCTGTATATTGACGGTTTTCTGTTATCAGGCTTTGCTGTAGATAGGATTGTATATACGATCCAAGCTCTCCGCAACTATCATCGTAATGTTCGACCGCTTCACATAGTGCAGCCATAGCGATAGATCTGCGCTCTGCTTTGGGCGTAGTTTTCGCTAGTTGATCTACTAATCTATTGATCATTGGCTCGTAGATCAACATCAATTGTCCTGCGTTGTATGGCGTCGAAGAATTCGTTTGCCTTTGTGGAACAATATGTCCCAGATAGAACCCTGTCGCATCGTCCTTCTCAAACTCGAAAACCAATGGGAGAGCGATCCCAATTTCCCGGAACTGCTTGCTTAACGCAGAAGCATTTAATATTCCGTTTTTGGGCAGTTTAATGTCGCAATCCCGACCTTCTGCGATTGCTAAAATGCGATTGGCTTTGTCAAATCCATATCGGATTTGCGTTGGTAACTTTTTGCGCAATTCTTCTCCGAGGTGCAGCTTATTATCCGTGCATACGGATGCGCGTAATACTTTGCGGCGATTTTCTTCCTCGAACCATAGGAAATTAAGTTTTGCTGTTTTCACAATAATACCTCCGTTTTGTTTTTTTAGGGGAGATACCATTGTAGCATTATTCAGGAACAGCTTGTTTTGAAATTGTTGTGACAAATATAAATATATAGAAAATAGACGACAACATAGTCGGATTGTTTAATCATCCGGCTGCTTTACCAGCGATGGCATATTGACTTTCGTCATAAAACTGTGCTATAGTATTAGCACTCAAGGGCGTAATATTTTAAATTTATGGCATTGTTTTCGTGCGTTTATTTTTGTTTATGCAAGTGAACATCTGTAAACGCCCTAAAACAAAGAACTGAATTTAATCTACATTGTCCGACATTTCCTATCCCGGTGCACAGGGGTAGTGTTTTTTGTCGGGCATTTTTATGCCTTTTAGTAAATTACTAAAAGGAGTTTTTTATTATGACGCAAAACAACCTAACTTTCATTCAAGATCAAATCGGCTACAAGTTTAATAATTTAGACTTGTTGCGGCAGGCCTTCACCCGGCGCTCCTATTCGGAGGAAAACGGTGGCGAGAACAACGAGGTGTTGGAGTTTATCGGCGATAAAGTCCTTGACCTCTTTGTGGTAAAACTCTTGATCTTGCAGAACAGCAACGCGGAAGGACTCTACAAGAAACATGACCCCAAGCTGAGAAATACTTGGTCCTATGAGGCTGAGAAGAAATCTTTTCCTGAAGAAAATGTGCTGGTTTCGGACTACACGGAAGCGGAACTTACCGAAATTAAAAAACTTTTGGTACAGAAAAAGACACTGGCCAATCGTATTGACGAGCTGGGCATCGGAGAATACCTGCTGATGGGCAGCGGTGACATTCAGCAGAACATCGGGCAGGAGAATTCGGTCAAGGAAGATCTGTTCGAAGCGATCCTCGGTGCGATTGTCATCGATTGCAACTGGGACATGGAAAAACTGCAAAACGCTGTGGAGATCATGCTGTCCCCGGATAGCATTCTTGCCGATAACGATGTGGAAGACTATCCGTCCATGATCCAGGAGTGGTCGCACAACAGAATGAGCGACATCCCGCTATACCATTTTGAAGAAAGCCACTACCAAATCACTTGGTATATACCCTTTGACGGGATTTCCCAAAGCCTCGGCGTATTTGATCCGCTGGTCGACAAAACGAAATGGCACTGCCTTATGAAGCTGTCTGATGATCTGCCGATCTTCCGGGGCTTTGGTCAGACGCAGGCTGAAGCGAGAAGAAATGTTTGCAAGCTCGCATATGACTACCTTTGCAAACAGGATATTTGGCTTTCGATCCGTGACGAAATCGAGGATCCCAACAAGGATGATGCCATCAATCAGTTGGAGATCCTGGCTCGGCGTGGTTACTTTTCCATCCCTACCTACGAATTTGAGCAAGCCTATGACAAGAACGGAAGCCCCGTTTGGGAAAGTGTTTGTCATATCGCAGAGGAAAGCAAGGCTTTCTCCGCAAAGTCTTCCTCAAAAAAGGACGCCAAGAAATCTGCCGCATTCAAAATGCTGCAGTTTGTCCTCAAGAATTGAGGAGGTGCGCATATGACAAAATGGTGTTTAAACTATGAGTCCGGCGAGTATGAAGATATAGACAAGGACGGGTATAGCTGGACACGGGGCGAGTATGTCTACAATTGGGATGACAGTGAATATCGCCGCGAGGAAGAAGAGGAAGCACAGCGTCTTTGGGATGACGAAGACGACGACTAAAAATTGCCGCTGAGGGTCGCGAGATTCCTCAGCGGTTTTTTAGGTTCATATTGTATAGGTTTATCACAGTTCTCTGTTGCCGCTTGGCCTTGCCTGCATACTGCGCAGCACCGCCCCAGGAGTGGGTGATGTAGGTGATGACATAGTCGGATCGTTTGAGAATCCAGTTGTTGCGCCAGGAGATGGCATAGTGTGGATGGACGGATTCAATACCCTCCGGCAGCATGGTATCAGAGTAGTCATCATACTCAGTTTGTTTGCCGGGCATATAAGCCAGCGCAACTGCGTAACTGATCTGTGGGTATTCTTGCTTTAATCTCTTCAGCTCACTATGGACATAAGCGTCAAATTGGCCCTGTTTGCCTACATAGAACATATATTTACGGCAGCCTTTTGCTCGCGATATAGAGGCGACTTTTTCCCCTGGTTATGTTCGCAGGAGGTGCAAATAAAACAGGGGTGGCGCTGCATCAGCAGCGCCACCCATTTCATGTGACAAAGTTTCTCTGGGGGATTTTCTCTTCAGCCCATCAACTGGGATCGTAGTTGACCAGAATATATGCGTCCTTCAGCTTGGAGACATTTTTGATCGAATTTCCGAAACAGTCCACGCGGGAGAGAATGGGACAATCTGCAAGAGGATCTACGGTCTTGAGTTTGTTATAGTCCACGGTGACAGTGTTCAGATTTTCCAGACCCCGCAGCCGCTCTACAGAGGTAAGGGAATTGTAGGAGCCGTCCAGAGTTACCAGAGCGCAATCCCTGGGGAAGGCGGGCAGAGCGGCGATCTTGTTGTGGGAGAAATCAAAGGATTTCAGCGCCGTTAGCACGGACAGGTGAGTGATGTCGGTGATGGCGTTGTAGGAGATGTTCAGCTGGGTCAGCTGGGTGCAGTTTGCGATGGGGGAGGCATCCTTCAGCTCGTTGTTGCCTGCCTCCAGCAGAGTCAAATTCGCCATATTCTCAATGCCGTTGAGGCTGGTGATGAAGTTATGGGAAACATTCAGCTCCTTCAAAGAGAGGCAGCCGCCCAGGGGGAATACGGAGGTCAGAGAGTTATAGGATACATTCAGCGTCTCCAGACCGCTCAGCGTACTGAGGGAGCTGAGGTTTTCCAGCGCATTGTGGCTCAGGTTCAAATAGCGCAGCCCACTCATGAAGGACAGGGCGGAGATATCCCGGATGGCATTGTCGCACAGGTCCAGGGAGATCAGCTGCCGGGCTGCGGACAGAGGCGCGATGCTGGAAAGATGGCAGCCGGACAGGGTCAGGTTCTTCAGTGCCGGCAGGGAAGCGATCACGGCCAGATCCTCCTCAGAAACGGTGCAGTCGTAGATCAGCACATCCTGCAGGTACTTCAGACCGGTCAGGCAGGAAAGATCGGTGAAGTTGCCGTTTTCGATCACCAGGGTCTCCAGATAGGTCAGCTTGCTGATATCGGAGTAGTCATTTACCGTGGCAGGCACCTGCAGGTAAGTGATATCCCACAGCTCGTTGGTGTAAAGCTGGTGGCTGTTGCTGAAGCCCAGCATATCCCGGATCAGTGCGTCCAGCTCGCGGTCCTCGATCTGCACCGGCTCAATGACGCCGGAGATGGTGTACTCAAAGGTGGCCAGCGGGCTTACCAGACCGTTGTCACCGATCACCAGTGCCGTCACCACGGTTTGGCCGCCCTGCAGGGTGATGCCGTCACGGCAGGGGCCGTCGCTTACGGAGGGGTATTCCTTGCCGGCGGAAACATATAGTTCTCCACCCTCGCCGGACAGATCCACGGTGATGTACTGGCTATAGAAGCCGGGATCGTGGCTGGCAGTGGGCTTGGCAGGACGCATAGCTTCCAGACGGGAAAGGATCTGGGCATCGGCAATGCCGTTGAGCATAGCAGCTGCGTCCAGCAGCTTGTCCTGGGCGATGTAGGTCTTGCTCAGCGCTACATAAAGCTCCACGGAAGGCCGGTTGGAGATGGCATTGACGAGAGTGTATTCCGCTTTTGTGAAGTTGCCGTATTCGACATATTTTTCTGCCAGCTCAATGGCGACGGCGTCATTGTCCGTGGATTGCTGATAGGCCAGATTGTAAAGCCAGGCAGCGGTACCGTGGTCGCCGCGCTCGTCGCAGGCTCTTGCCTGCTCCAGCAGCATATCCCGGGTAAACTCCGGGTCATAGCTGAAAAGATACCACGCTACACTCAATATTACAACGATCGCCAAAAAGATCGGCAGGATCCGCTTTAGATTATGTTTCATGATCAAACTCCGTTTCACGGTAATCTGTCATAAATTATACCTTCCGGGGGCAAATATGTCAAGCCATGGGTTATATTTGCCAGCAGCCGTCGTCGGGAAACGGCAGGATCTGAAGCCTGCTGTTGGTACAATACTACCCGGGAGGCGAAGAAATGAAGGAAAAGTATCGCCAGCTGCTGGGCGCGTTTTTTATGGGAGTACTGCTGCCGCAGCTGCTGCTCAGCCTGCCGCTGCACAGTAGACTCCCGACCCAGAAGCCCAATACGCCCACGGGGCGGCCGTCTTTGGAGGTGTCCGCACCGGAAAATCTGTCGTGGCAGATCCCGGTGCTGCAGTCGGATGGCACGGTGGCGCAAATGGTGCTGGAGGAGTACCTGGTGGGTGTGGTGCTGGGGGAAATGCCGGCGGAGTTTGAGACGGAAGCCTTGAAGGCTCAGGCGGTGGTGGCGAGGACCTATGCGCTGAAGCGCCAGGAGGAAGGCACGAGACACCCGGAGGGAGCGGTATGCATGGATCCCGGATGCTGCCAGGCCTATACATCTGAGCAAACCTATCTGCTGCGCGGGGGAAGTGCAGCATCTGTGGAAAAGATCCGCGCTGCTGTGGGGCAGACTGCCGGGCAGGTGCTGACCTACGAAGGGATGCTCATCGAGGCTACCTATTTTTCCTGTTCCGGGGGCAGGACGGAGGATGCCGCGGCGGTATGGGGTACGGATGTGCCGTACCTGCAGGCGGTGGACAGCCCAGGGGAGGAGCATGCCGGCAGATACCAGGGACAGCTGCACTTTTCCGGGGAGGAATTTGCCCGGAGGCTGGATTTACAGCTGCAGGGAGCGCCGGAAAGCTGGCTGGGGATGGTCACTTATACCGAAGGCAGTGGCGTGGCGACCATGACCATCGGCGGTATGGCATTTTCCGGGGTGCAGCTGCGGAAATTGCTGGGGCTGAACTCTACAATGTTCTATATGGAGCCGGGCGCGGATGGGATCACGGTGTATATGCAGGGCTACGGTCATCGGGTGGGTATGAGCCAGTACGGCGCTGACGCTATGGCGGTCACCGGCAGCGACTATACCCAGATCCTTGCCTACTACTATCGGGGTACGGAATTGACAAATTGGTGAGGTTAAGGTAAAATAATACAAATTTTAGTTCCTATTTTACGAAAGATACAGAAGGAGTGAGCGGCTTGCCCATTCGTATTCCCAATGACCTGCCGGCGGCGTCGGCGCTGCAGCAGGAGAATATCTTCGTTATGACCCAGGACCGGGCGCTGACCCAGGATATCCGTCCGCTGGAGATCGTGCTGCTGAACCTGATGCCCACCAAGATCGTCACCGAGACACAGCTGAGCCGCCTTTTGGGCAATACGCCGCTGCAGGTGAATCTGGAGCTGATGCACACCACCTCCCACAATCCTAAAAATGTTCCCGCGGAGCATATGCTATCCTTCTACAAAAGCTTTGACGAGCTGAAACACCGGAAGTTTGACGGCATGGTGATCACCGGCGCGCCGGTGGAACTGATGGATTTTGAGCAGGTGGACTACTGGGATGAGCTTTGCCGGATCATGGAGTGGAGCAAGACCCATGTCCACAGCACTTTCCATATCTGCTGGGGCGCTCAGGCGGGACTTTACTATCACTACGGCATCCGCAAGCAGCTGCTGCCGGAGAAGCTCTTCGGTGTCTTCCGCCATCAGGCGGATTACAAGCGGGCGATATTGCTGCGGGGCTTTGATGATACCTTCTGGGTACCACACTCCAGAAATACCACCGTATCCCGGGAGAGTATCGAGGCCGTACCGGGGCTGAAGATCATCGCCTCCTCAGAGGAAGCCGGTGTCTATGCGGTGATGAGCAAGGAAGGCAGGCAGATCTTCGTCACCGGCCATGGAGAGTATGACCCCGAAACCTTGCGCAATGAGTATTTTCGGGATCTGGGACAGGGGTTGATGACTTCTGTGCCGAAGAACTATTTTCCGGAAGATGATCCGACCAAAGAGCCTATCGTGCGCTGGCGGGGGCATGCCAACCTCCTGTTTTCCAATTGGCTCAACTACTTCGTGTACCAGACCACACCTTACGATATCATGACCATCGGTCAAAACTAAAGCTATGCCGCGGGGAAAAGCTCCTCGCGGCATATTTTATCAAAATAATGCTTGCAATTTGCATGAAGGTGTGCTATATTAGCAGCCCATAATTGTGCAAAGTTCTAAAGGAGGTAACATTATGGAACTTAGGATCGACGGAAAGGCCATCGAAGCACGGCCCGGCAGCAGCCTGCTGGATATGGTGCGTCAGCTGGATATGGACACCCAGCGCCTGTCTGACCGTCCCATCGCCGCCAAGATCGCCGGCGAGGTTTTCAATCTGAATTACATCCCCGTGCGGGATAAGGACGCCAACCCCGACCGCCCCTCCATTCGCAGAGCTATGGCAGCCTCCGGGGGAGAGGTGCATCTGCTGCGCTACAGTGACCCGACAGGTAAGGATGTGTATGCCCGTACGGCCCAGTTTGTCCTGTTTCTGGCGCTGCATCGGCTATACCCCGGTGCGAGAGCCAAGATGAACTGCACTGTGGGCGCAGGCCTTTACATAGCGGTGTCCGGGGCGGAGAATTTCTCTGTGCGGGCACTGAAGGAGGAGGTACGCAGGATCGTCAGCAGTGACATCCCGCTGATCCGCCGCAGGATTTCCACGGCCGAAGCGGTCCGCCGTTTCCGTGACATGGGCCAGGAGGATAAGGCACGGCTGCTGTCCTGGCGCCGGGAAGACTACTTCGACCAGTACGCGTATGAAGACTTCATGGATTACTACTACGGTGAGCTGGCACCTACCACCGGCTATCTGCAGGTGTGGGATATCCTGCCCGTGGCCGGCGGCTTCATGTTCATCTACCCCGATGATCTGGAGCCGGATCTGGTGGCGGATTACCAGGAGATGCCCAATTTCTTCAGCGTGTACAATGAGGGCGATCATTGGGGTAAGCTGATGGAATGCGAGACGGTGGCGGATCTGAACGGCCTGGTGGAATCCGGCCGGATCCGGGAGCTGATCCGGGTGAATGAGGCGCTGCATGAGAAGAAATATTCCCAGGTGGCGGATATGATCTGCCGAAAGGGTGCCAAGGCGGTGATGCTGGCAGGTCCCAGTTCTTCCGGCAAGACTACTTCTGCCAACCGGCTGGCCACCCAGCTGCGTGTCCACGGCAAGAAGCCCATCCTCATGAGCCTGGATGACTATTACATCGACCGGGATCAGATCGCCCCCGGCCCCGACGGTAAGGTGGATCTGGAGCATATCAACACCATCGATACCCAGCTGTTCGGTCAGCATCTGCTGATGCTGCTGGACGGCAAGCGGGTACAGATCCCTACCTTCAATTTCAAGCGCGGACGCAGAGAATGGCGGGATCACTATATCGAGCTGCGCGACGATTCGGTGATCATCGTGGAGGGTCTGCACGCGCTGAACCCGGTGATGCTGCCGGAGAAGCTGGATAAGGACAGGGTGTTCCGCCTGTATGTCAGCCCGCTGCTGCCGCTGAACCTGGACGATCACAATCGGATCCCCTCCAGCTATCTGCGTTTGCTGCGGCGGATCGTGAGAGATTACGAAAGCCGTGGCACATCTGTGGAACGCACCATCGCCATGTGGGATTCTGTCCGCAGAGGTGAGAAGCGGTGGATCTTCCCTTACCAGGAGAATGCGGATGTGATCTTCAACAGCTCCACGCTTTATGAGCTGGCGGTGCTGAAAAAGCACATTTTCCCGCTGCTGACCCAGGTGCCCCCGGAGGATGAAAGCTACGATGAAGTCCGGGCCATCGTGAAGATCCTGAATTTCGTCCTGGAGGCGGATGTGGATGATGAGATCCCGCCCACCAGCCTGGTGCGGGAATTCATCGGCGGCAATAGCTTCTACCGCTGAAAGTAAAGGAAAAACGCACCCTCCTCGTGAGGGTGCGTTTTTCTGCAAAAAAGAATCCTCGGGGGACTTTTCAATTGGCGAAAAATATAGTACACTATATAAGATATGAAAATGGCCAGGCACCGGCACAAAGCATCTGTCATATACTTTTTATGAGGTGATGGCCGGATGGTATGGTATGTGGTGATCGGCACGCTGGCGGCGTTTGGGCTGGTCAGCGCTCTGTGGCTCATTTTTGGCTGGCTGATCCCCGGCGGAAAGGGCTGGGCGGCGGTGTGCTTCCGGGAGGGGGCTGCCCTGGAGCGGTGCCTGTGGCTGCGGGAGTGGGGACTTCTCCGGGGGCCGGTACTGCTGCTGGGAGAGCCGGACAGGGAAGCGCCGACCGTGGTGACAGGAAAAAAGATCGAATATTGCACAGCGCAGGAGCTTCCTGCGCGGCTGGAAGTGGAGCGAAGAAACCTTGACAGAACAGGAACTGGAGATCATTCAGGGCACGATCAGTGCCGTGGTATTTCAGAATTATGACAATGGCTATGCTGTTCTGCGCCTGAGCGTAGGCGGTGGGCAGGCGGTAACGGTGGTAGGCACCATTCCCATGCCTGCTCCCGGTGAGCAGCTGATGGTCACCGGCAAGTGGAGCGCCCATCCCACCTACGGCCGCCAGTTTGAAGCGGAGTTTCTGGAGCGGCTGCTGCCCCAGACCGCGGCGGAGATCCTGCGCTACCTGTCCGGGCGGATCATCAAGGGCATCGGCCCCAAGACCGCGGCAAGGATCGTGGAGCACTTTGGCGACGACACCCTGCTGATCATGGAGCGGGAGCCGGAGCGTCTAGCGGAGGTTTCCGGCATTTCCCGGGAAAAGGCCCGGGCCATCGGCGAGGAATTCCGCCTGCGGGTGGGAATGCGCCAGCTGATGGAGTTTTTTGCCATGCATCAGCTGCCGGCAGAACTGGCAGTGCGTACTTATAAGCTTTACGGAGAAGATACGGTGCAGCTTTTGTACGACGATCCGTATTTGCTGATGGATGAAGGCCTGGATGCGCCCTTTGGCGCTGTGGATCATTTCGCGGTGGAGCTGGGCGTGGCGGGGGACGACCCCCGACGGGTACGGGCCGGCATCCTGTTTGAGCTGAACTATAATATGACCGCGGGCCATAGCTTCCTGCCCGAAGAGAAGCTGGTGGGCGCTACGGCGATGCTTTTGTCTGTGGAGCCGGAGCCGGTGGCGAGTCAGCTGCAGATCCTGCTGGAAAATCAGCAGGTGATCCGCAGTGTGCTGATGGACATTCCCGTGATCTATCTGCCCCGGCTTTACGAGGCGGAATGCGACATTGCCCGGCATCTTCTGCAAAGCGCGCAGCTGACCTTTCCGGAGCCGGGGAACATCGACCAACTGATGGCCTCGGTGGAGGCGGAAAGCGGCCTACGCTACTCGGTGCAGCAGACCCTGGCCATTCGCCAGGCGGCTACCTCCGGTCTTTTGCTGGTCACCGGCGGCCCCGGCACAGGTAAAACGACCATTTTGAAGGGAATTTTGTCCCTTTTGGGGCAGATGCAGCTGAAGTGTGTGCTGGCGGCACCCACCGGACGGGCAGCCAAACGGCTGACGGAGGTCACCGGCGAAGAAGCTGCCACCCTCCACCGGCTGCTGGAGGCTAACATTGATCCCAATACGGGCAAGATGTTCTTCTTGCACGATGAAAGCAATCCGCTGAAGGCGGATGCGGTGATCGTGGACGAGATGTCCATGGTGGATGTGCTGCTGCTGCACGATCTGCTCCGGGCGATCCCCCAGGGGAAGCGGCTCATCTTCGTGGGCGACCCGGATCAGCTGCCGCCGGTGGGGCCGGGCTTCCCCTTCCATGATATGCTGCGCAGCGGTATGCTGCCGGATCTGCGGCTGACGGAGATCTTCCGCCAAGCCCAGCAGAGCCTCATCGTCATGAATGCCCACCAGGTGAACCAGGGGCAGATGCCCCAGCTTCGGAATGTAAAGAGCGACTTTTTCTTCCTGTCCTGCCGGTCGGAGGAAGAGGTGCGCCAGACGGTCACGGGGCTTTGCAGCACCCGGCTGCCCCAGAAAATGGGAATCCCCGCGGATCAGATCCAGGTGCTTTCTCCTACCCGGAAGGGCGGCGTGGGTACCGGGGCGCTGAACCAGATCCTGCAAGCTGCCTTGAATCCGGCATCTCCTGCAAAAAAAGAGCGCCAATACGGAGAATTTTCTTTCCGGGAAGGCGATCGGATGATGCAAATTCGGAATAACTATGATATAATGTGGAAGAAGCAGGACGGCAGCGCCGTGGGCGCAGGCATTTTTAACGGTGACATAGGCACGGTCACAGCCATCGATCCCCAGATGGAAACGCTGACGGTGATGTTCGATGACCGGGAGGCGGTCTACGATTTCCAGCAGCTGAATGAGCTGGAGCCTGCCTATGCGGTGACGGTCCACAAGAGCCAGGGCAGCGAATACCGGGCGGTGATCCTGACGGCCTGGAACGGCTCGCCTTATCTTCTTAGCCGCAGTGTGCTGTATACCGCCATCACCAGAGCCAGGGAACTGCTGATCATCGTAGGCCGGGAGGAAACGGTGGCCGCTATGGTGGAAAACGCCAAGCGCAACCGCCGCTATACGGGCCTGAAGCTGAGATTGCAGGGGAAGGTACAATGAGCATCGAAAAGCGATTTCTCCGGTTGATCTATCCGCCCAAGTGCATCCTGTGCGGCAGGCTGCTGGAGAAGGACGAAACGGATCTGTGTCATAGCTGCCGGCTGGACAGCCCTGTGTATACAGGCAGCCGGATCAAACTGCCCTTCATCAACGGATGGACGGCGGTGTGGCGCTATGACGGACCGGTGCGTGAGAGTATCCTGCGGTTTAAATTCCACCGAAAGCGGGTCTATGCTGAAAGCTACGGAAGGCTGCTGGCGATGAAGATCCTGCAGGAATTCCCGGAGGGCTTCGACTGCCTTGCCTGGGTGCCGGTGAGCCGCTGGCGCAAATTCCGCCGCGGGTATGACCAGGTGGAGCTGCTGGCGGATGCGGTGGGCAGGGAGCTGGACATGGAGCCGGTGAAGCTGCTCAGGAAGATCCGCAATAACCGGGTGCAATCCTCCATCGTGGGAGAAGCTCAGCGAAGAGCCAATGTACTGGGAGCGTATCGGGCGGAAAATACGGAGCTTTTGCGGGAAAAGCGGATATTGCTTCTGGATGATGTGATCACCACCGGCGCGACCTTGGGCGAATGCGCCCGGGTGCTGCTCACTGCCGGTGCCAAAGAAATCTATTGCGCTGCCGTGGCTACAGCCCGGCACAACGATAAAAAAAGCAGGTGAAGATTATGGGTTTGCGTTTGTTTTCATATGATCTGGGTGTAGACCTGGGTACGGCCAATGTGCTGATCTGTGTGGGTAATAAGGGTGTCGAGGTCCGTGAGCCGTCTGTGGTGGCGGTGGACAAGAATACCGGCAAGATCCTGCAGGTGGGTGCCGCGGCCCGGAATATGCTGGGCCGGACTCCCGGCAATGTGGTGGCCATGCAGCCGCTGAAGGACGGTGTGATCTCTGACCATGAGATGACCGTGCGGATGCTCCAGACGCTGTTCCGCCAGGCAACCAAAAGTTCCTTGTTCACCCCCAAGCCCCGCGTGGTCATCTCGGTGCCCAGCGGCGTGACGGAGGTGGAGGAGCGCACCGTGATCAATGCGGTGATGGATGCCGGCGCCCGCCGTGTGTATCTGATCGAGGAGCCTCTGGCTGCGGCGCTGGGTGCCAATCTGGACATCTCCGGCCCCAACGGCCAGATGGTGGTGGATATCGGCTCCGGCACGACCAATGTGGCGGTGCTGAGCATGAACGGCGTGGCTGTGTCCTCCTCCCTGAAGGTGGCAGGCGATGCTTTCGATGAGGCCATTGCCCGCTATGTCCGCCGGAAGCACGGCGTGATCATCGGACAGGTCACCGCAGAGGATATCAAGATCCAGATCGGCAGCGTCTATCCCAGACCTGAGAATATCTCCATGAATGTCAAGGGCAGAGATGCCAAGACCGGCCTTCCCAAGGAGGTCACGCTGCTCTCCTCCGACATTTTCGAGGTACTGCGCCGTCCTGCAAGGCAGATCGCCGATGAAGTGCTGTCTGTCCTGGAAGAGACCTCTCCGGAGCTGGTCAGCGACATTTCCGAAAACGGCATCACCCTCACCGGCGGCGGCAGCCAGATCTGGGGCATGAGCCAGCTGCTGACAGAGCGTACCGGCATCGATTGCCGCGTGGCCGACGATCCCGACTCCTGCGTGGCCTATGGCTGCGGCAAGAGCCTGGAGTGGATGAACCACATGAACGAAGGCCCCATCAACATCGCAAGAAAGCGCGCAATGCGTGGATAAAAACCAAAGACCCGGTAGACGAATCTACCGGGTCTTTTTGCAGGGACCGGTGTCCTCGACGGTCCTTTTGTCGCAAGTTACCCATTTGCGGCAAAATACACCCGTCAAGCCCGGGTCCCTATGCCATCGATTGACTTTCATAATCATCAAAAGTATAATTCAGGTAGACAAACTTGAATTTGGCTAACAGGTTTGCACCGCACCAAAGCCTCCCCTGTGTAAGGGGAGGTGGGCAAAATCTTTGATTTTGCTCGGAGGGGTTGTCAATCCCTCAGTCAGCTTCGCTGACAGCTCCCTTTACACAAGGGAGCCTTGGGCGCTCCTGCGCCAGTTAAACAAACTTGAATTTGACGGAGATAATGTGTTATGAAGGTAATGTTAACAAGTTCACTTGGTGGTTCGAGCAAGGTGAACGGAACACGAGTGCTCTCGATATTAATTCAGCGTAATGGCTTGTTAGATAGCCTTAAATCAATTTGGAAACAGGATGCAACTGTACTCATTATTTGTGCCGACCCGTATGACTACAATAAGAACGATAGTGTTTGTGGTTGTTTAAGGGAGTCTTTCCCTATGAGCGGATTAAGCATCTCCTACATTGATAAGTGTGATGCTAGAAATCCAAATGCTGTTGAGAACATAGATAGTGTTGATGTTCTTGTTTTGGCTGGTGGTCATGTGCCTACACAAAACAAGTTTATGAAACAACTCTGTTTAAGAGAACGGTTACGGGACTATCAAGGCACCGTTGTTGCATGGAGTGCAGGTTCCATGAACTGTGCAGATATCGTATATGCTGGCCCAGAGCTGGATGGCGAAGCAATTGACCCATCTTATGAGCGGTGGCTTACAGGTCTTGGTTTGACCGATATAAATATTTTTCCGCATTTCCAAAGTCTTAAAGCTGACTACTTGGATGGCCTGCGATTAATTGAAGATATCACTTTTGCAGATAGCATCGGTCGTGAAATAATCGCATTGAATGATGGTAGTTATATATTGATTGCTGATGGAAAATCTACTCTCCACGGGGAAGCATACATGATTAAGGATGGCAAGCAGTGGCAAATTTGTAAGGATGGAGAGTTCCTTGCCTTGTGATACAAAATCATAGTTCAACCAATTCCAATTTATCTAATAGTTGTACCGGCACGGGAGCGCCCTAAGGCTCCCCTTGTCAGGGGAGCTGGCAAAAATCTTTGATTTTTGACTGAGGGGTAGTCGTCTCTCCCTCCGTCTTCGCCTTGCGGCGAATCCACCTCCCTCATCAGAGGGAGGCTTCGGGGCGCGCAAAACTGTTAGATAAATTCCAATTTGTCGCACAATTAACCGCAGCACCGGATAAACGGTGCTGCGGTTGCTTATTGCGTGAACGGCGATTCGTGAATCGCCCCTACGATAGGATAACATCCCTAATCCGTAGCTGATCTTCCGGCGGTGCTTTTTGCGTAGTATTCAGGACACCAGTTCCTTGGCGGTCTGGGCGCAGCTGGCGGCATCGGGGGTGTAGGCATCGGCGCCGATCTCGTCGGCAAAGGCCTGTGTGATGGGGGCGCCGCCCACCATGATCTTGATGTTGCTGCGGAAGCTCTGGGCATTCAGCAGCGCCACTGCATCCCGCATGGCGGGCATAGTGGTGGTCAGCAGGGCGGACATGGCGATGATCTTGGTGTCGGGGTATTCCCGATAAGCTTCCACGAAGCGCTCCGTAGGCACATCTACACCCAGATCAATGACCTGGAAGCCGGCGCTTTCCACCATCATGATCACCAGGTTCTTGCCGATATCATGCAGATCACCTGCTACGGTGCCCATGATAAAGGTGCCGGCGCTGCCTACCTCGCCGCTGGTCAGATGGGGCTTAAGGATCTCGACACCCTTTTTCATGGCCTTGGCGGCGACCAGCATCTCGGGTACGAAAATATCGCCGTTTTTAAAGCTTTCGCCTACGACGCCCATGGATTCGATCATGGCATTCAGCAAGGTGGAGGCATCCACGCCCTCGTCCAGAGCGGCCTGCACAGCGGCGGGTACCAGCTTGGCCTTGCCGGATTCTACCAGCGTCATAACTTCTTGGATCTTTTCCATTGTAATCTCTCCTTTTATTTAATCACGGGGCCGATCTGCCCCCGGCGGTACGCGCCGATGTATTCCATACAGTAGTCGTCTTCTCCCAGAAGTGCCTGGGAGGCATAAATGATGCCCAGCAGATCCCGGTTGGTGGGGTCCAGAATGGCGCAGTCAAGGCCGGCATTCATAGCCAGTACCACAAAGCCCATATTCAGCAGCTTCCGTGCGGGCAGATTGAAGGAAATGTTGCTCACCGCGGCGGTGATATGGATGGTGGGGTACGCCTCGCGAATACTGCGGATCACCTGGGTGTTGGTCTCGATGCCGTTTTCCGAGGTGCAGAGCATCTCCACCAGCGGATCGATGTGGATCCGGTGGGGCGCGATGCCGTAAGCCTTGGCTTCCTGCATGATCTGCTGAAATACCTGCAGCCGGTCATCGGCATTCTTAGGGATGCCCCGGCTGCCGGACAGCAGCGCCACCACCTGCCAGCCGGAATATTCCGGCTTTGCCAGAAGCGGGAACAGGATCCGGATTTTTTCGCCTTCACCGGACACGGAGTTGATCAGTCCCGGGCGCTGGCAGAAATCGATGGCCTGGGCCAGCACCTGAGGGCTGGGACTGTCGATGCAAATGGGCTTGTCGGTCACTGCCTGGATGCAGTCGATCATCCAGCGCAGGGTTTCCAGCTCCTCCTGCTCCACAGAGGCGCAGCAATCGATGTAGTCCGCACCGGCCGATGCCTGCTGTACAGCCAGGGCCTGGATATATTTTTCGTCACGCTCCCGAATGGCTTTGGCCACCGAGGGGATCGCGCCGTTGATCTTTTCGCCAATGATGATCATCGCTTTTCACCGGCTTTCTCAGCGCAGCTTTTCGCCCAGGACGGTCTCGTACATGGCGATCAGATTGTCGGTAGGCACATTGGCCACCACATTGTGGATGGTGTTGAAGATAAAGCCGCCGTCCTTGTTCAGAATGCGGACACGCTCGGCCACCTGCTCCCGTACCTGCTCGGGTGTGCCGAAGGGCAGTACATGCTGGGTATCCACGCCGCCGCCCCAGAAGGTGAACTTGTCACCGTAGCGCTCCTTTAGCTCCTTGGGGCCGATGCCCTTAGGCTCCATGGCGCTGAACTGGACGGGATTCAGACAATCCACGCCCATCTCATGCAGATCGTCCAGCAGGGAATTGACGCAGCCGCAGGTGTGGTAGAAGGTCTTCCAGCCGGTGTTCTGATGGACCCAATCGTTCATCTTCCGGTAGTAGGGCTTGTAAAGGGTACGGAAGGTATTGGGATGGACAAAGGGGCCTGCCTGGGTGGCAAAGTCGGTGCCGGAAATGTAGATGGCCTGGATCCGGTCGCCCACGGCCTGTTTATAGATCTCCAGATTCTTCAGCGTGACCTCGGTCTGCAGGGCGAAGATTTCCTCGATGTAATCCGGGAACATGGCATGGGCGGTGAGCCAGCCCTGGATGGTGCGGATGCCCTTGGGATTCTTGATGGCAGGGCCGGGGACCTGGGCCACATCACCAAGGCCGCCGCAGCCAACAAGACCGAAGATGGCATAGTTGGTGCCATCAAAAAGACGGATGGACTCTTCCTCCCAGTGGCGGGCATCCTCGTCGGTGGCGACCTTGAAATCCTCCTTGAAGTCCTCCAGAGGGGTCAGATCCTCTTCGTCCGCGTCGAAGTCGAAAGGCTCATCAAAGTGATCCAGATTGTCAAAGAAGGAGCCGCCCTTGGGCATGCACTGGGCATACTTGGCGTTGCGGTCACCGCAGGCGTAGACCAGCCGGTCACCCTTCTCGTTGATGTCGCATTCAAAGCCGCTGCCGATGAGGGTGGAGGTGCCGTCATCCATGCGGAAGGGCTTCCAGCTGTCCTGGGAGAAGCCCATCATGTTGCTCCGGTTCCACAGGCCGACCACATCGGTCTGCACCAGCTTGGCCAGATCCTCGTCCACCTTACCAAGCATCTGGAAAGGCTCAATCACTTTGATGGGGCGATCCTCCAGCCCCAAAGCCTTGCGCAGGCGGTACATGGTGCTGGCGTTCATGCCGGTGATGGCGCTGCTGCCCAGATCGATGGGGCAGCGGTCGGGCTGCTGATGGTTCAGTGCTGCGATCACGCGTTGTCTGGATGTCATTATAAGAAAGCCTCCTGTAATGTTTTGCATGGCTTTATTGTAGCAAGGAGGATGGCCGGATGCTATGTCATTCTTGCGAAATATTTGTCAAATCTTGCTGCCTTTTCCCTCGGTAGGCTGTGGGAGTCAGCCCCAGCTGCTTTTTGAAGGCCTTGCAGAACAGACTTTCCGACGGATAGCCTACCCGGTTGCTGATTTGCTGGATGGGTAGGGAAGTGGTTTTCAGAAGATACCGGGCGTAGTCGAGCCTTGCGGTGATGATATACTGCCCCGGAGTCATGCCTGTGGCAGCCTTGAAAATCCGGATGAAGTGATATTCGCTCAAGGCTGCCATCCCGGCCAGCTCCGGCACGGACAGGGGCAGCTCCGGATGGGCGTTGATGTAGGCGGCGATCCGCTCTATGGATGCGGAATGTTCGGTACCGGGCACCGGGGCAGGGGCTTCCAGCATGGCGCTCAGCGCCTGGGTCAGCTCCAACGCAACCCGGGCCTCATTGACACCCAGATCTCTGTGGAACATTTGGTAGATATTTTCCAGGGATCCTGCTACTTTCCGAACATTTCGCATGGGAAATACATTCCCGTGCATTCTTAGGATCCACTGGTAATAGGTATCTGCGGGGGCACCGTCAAAATGCACCCAGAGAACTCTGCAGCCGGTATTGGTGTAGTAGCGGTGGGGTTTGTGGCAATCGATCAGCACCACATCATCCTGCCGGGCGGTGTGTACGGCACCCTCGGCCTCGAAGGTGATGCTGCCCTCCAGGACTACCTCCAGAAGGTAACAGTCAAAATCCTCCCGCACCAGATCGTAGCCCGGCTCGTATACATAGCTGCCGGTATAGCACAGGTACAGAAGTCCTTCCCTGGCACCGGGGCTGGGACTGTGACGGTAGATATAGGAGCCTGGGGCTACATGTGGCTCGCAGCAAAGCATATAAATCCCTCCTGTGTTCTTTATGGGTCAAGGATACAGGATTTTTGTGGGGTTTGCAATAACGATATGTAAAAAATTGCGAAAAAGTGGGAGCAGCCTCAGCTGCTCCCACAGATCATTATGCTTGCTTTGCCTGCTTCATGGACAGGCTGATGCGGTGGCGCTTTTCATCCACCTCCAGGACGACGACCTTCACGATATCGCCCACCTTGACAGCTTCGCTGGGGTGGCGCAGGCGGCGGTTGCACACCTGGGAGATATGCACCAGACCGTCCTGGTGGACGCCGATGTCCACGAATACACCGAAGTCGATGACATTGCGCACCGTGCCGGTCAGCTCCATGCCGGGCTTCAGATCCTTCATTTCCAGCACATCCTTGCGAAGGATGGGGGCGGGCAGCTCGTCACGGGGATCTCTGCCGGGTTTGCACAGTTCCTTGGCGATATCCACCAGGGTAGGCTCGCCTACGCCGCATTCTCCGGCAGCCTTTGCGCTGCCGTAGGTGCTGAGCCGCTGAGTCAGATGGGGCAGATCCTCCTTGCCCAGCAGCGTCAGCAGCTGCTTTGCGGCATCGTAGGATTCGGGATGCACGCCGGTATTGTCCAGCAGCTCCTTGCTCTCCGGTACCCGAAGGAAGCCTGCGCACTGCTGGAAGGCCTTGGGACCCAGCTTGGGGACCTTCTTCAGCTGTGCACGGCTGGTGAAGGGGCCGTTTTCTTCACGGTAGATGACGATATTCTTGGCGGTGACGGAGGTCAGGCCGGATACCTGCTGCAGCAGGCTTCTGGATGCGGTGTTCACATCCACGCCCACGGCATTGACGCAATCCTCCACCACAGCATTCAGCGCGGTATCCAGCTCCTTCTGGGGGCAATCGTGCTGATACTGGCCCACGCCGATGGCCTTGGGATCGATCTTTACCAGCTCGGCCAGAGGATCCTGCAGCCGGCGGGCGATGGAAACGGCGCTGCGCAGATTCACATCATAGTCGGGGAATTCTTCCGCGGCCAGGGGAGATGCGGAATATACGGAAGCGCCGGCCTCGTTGACGATCATGTAGCTGACCTCCGGGAAGGAACGGAGCATCTCCACGGTCATGGCTTCCGTCTCACGGGAGGCGGTGCCGTTGCCGATGGCAATGTGCTGCACACCGTGCTTCCGGATCAGCCCGGACAGGACGGAGATGGCTTCCAGCTTTTTCTTCTCACTGAAGGTGGGGTAGACCACGGAGGTGGCCAGCACCTTGCCGGTGGGATCCACTACGGCCACCTTGCAGCCGTTGCGATAGCCGGGATCCAGACCCATAGTCACAAAGCCCTTTACCGGCGGCTGCATCAGCAGTGGCTTCAGATTCAGCGCAAAGTTGTGGATGGCACCGGCAGCGGCCCGGTCGGTCAGCTCACTGCGGATCTCCCGCTGCACAGAGGGGAAGATCAGACGCTCGTAGGCATCCTCCGCCGCGGCACGCACAAAGGCGGAAACATGCACTGTGGGCTTCAGCGCTGCACGGCATACCAGGGCGGCGCCTTCGTTGCCGGGAAGTGCCACATTGGCCTTCAGGAAGCCTTCTTTTTCGCCCCGGTTGATGGCCAGGATCTGGTGGTCCAGAAGTTTGGAAATGGGGTGAGAAAAATCATAATACAGCCGGTAAACGCTGTCGTTTTCTTCGTTTTCTGCCTTGCAGACCAGTACCGCCTTCCGGTTCATCAGCTCACGAAGGCTCTTGCGGATGGCGGCATCGTCGGAAAGATCCTCAGCGATGATATCCGATGCGCCGGCCAGGGCTTCTTCGACGGTGCTGACACCCTTTTCCGGGTCGATGTAACCCTCCGCAAGCACGGCAGGATCCTGTCCGTCCTGGGCAAAGATGGCCTCTGCCAGAGGTTCAAGACCTTTCTCACGGGCAACAGAGCCACGGGTGCGGCGCTTCTGCTTGTAGGGACGATAAAGATCCTCTACCTCGGCCAGGGTGGCGGCGTTGTCGATGGCGTCAGACAATTCCTGGGTCAGCTTGCCCTGGTTTTCGATGGAATTTTTCACCTCATCCCGGCGCTGCTGCAGATTGCGCAGGTAGCCCAGACGGGTCTCCAGAGTGCGCAGGGCGGTGTCGTCCATGGCGCCGTGCATCTCCTTGCGGTAACGGGCGATGAAGGGGATGGTGTTGCCCTCGTCCATCAAGGCAATAACATTTTCCACATATTCTAGTTTCTGCCCCAGCTCCTGGGACAAAATTTCAGCAATAGAAAGCATAGTAAACTCCTTTGTGATTGACTCGGGGCATATCATATCACAATTTTTACCAAATGGGAAGAAAAAAATCCTCCCCGGGTGGGGAGGATTTGTCTTATGGCTGCTTCTGCAATGCCGCGATAAAGCCCGGATCCGTGCCGCAGCAGCCGCCCAGAAGGGCGGCACCGTTTTCTTGGCAGTGACGCATCACTGCGGCAAAGTCCTCGGGGGTCATGGAATACTCCGGAAGTCCGGAGCTGCCGATCACAGGAACGCCCGCATTGGGCTTGCACACCAGGGGCAGCCTGGTATAGCGGCGCAGCTTGCTGACAAGATACGGTGTCATATCATCTGCCGCCACGCAGTTGAAGCCCACGGCGGCGGCCCCAGCCTTTTCCAGCTCCTGCAGCACAGGACCGGCATCCATACCGGAAAACAGAGAGCCGTCCGGCTGCATGGTGAAGGTGTACAAGGCAGCGCCGGCACCTTCCAGCTCCGCGGCGGTGAGGATCGCTTCCGCTTCCTGGGGATACAGCAGCGTCTCTGCTGCCAGCAGGTCAGCGCCGCCGTCTATGAGGCCACGGATCTGCCGCCGATAGTTTTCCACCAGCAGGTCAAAGTTTTTTGGGTCCCAGCTGTCGGTAAAGGCGGCCAGGGTAGTAAGATCGCCTGCGATCAGACATTCGGGCGCTGCGCTGCGGCTCAGAGCCACCAGCTGGGCGTTCAGCTTTTCCGTTTGGGCTTCGAGACCGACTCGCTCCAGGGCGATGGGCTGCGCCTGGAAGGTGGGGGCATAGAGGATCTGGCTGCCGGCTTCGGCATAGCGGCGCTGCAGGCAGATCAGCTCCTGGGGATGCTCCAGCACCCAGTGTTCGGTGCAGTAGCCCTTGGGCATGCCGGCCTTCTGGAGATTGGAGCCGGTGGCACCGTCCAGATACCGGATGCCTTCGGCGATCTTTTTGTGGAACTGTTCTTTGGTAAGCATAGGAATTCTCCTGTGTGGCGAATATCAAAGCGTCGATATTCCACATTATACCCCAGCGGGAAAAATAATGCAACAGCGATTGACGAAAGTATATTTATCTGGTAAAATTGGAAAAGCTTAGTAAAAAAGGAGCGTTTTTCTATGAAAAAGACAGTATTAAGAGAATATGCAAAGCTCATCGTCCGCTGCGGCGTGAATGTACAGAAGGGCCAGGAGGTCATGGTCTATGCGGATCTGGATCAGCCGGAATTTGTCCAGCTGGTGGTGGAGGAGGCCTACAAGGCCAAGGCCAAGAAGGTCATCGTGGAGTGGAACTATCAGCCTCTGGGCAAGATCCACACCCGCTACCAGTCTGTCAAGACTATGGGCACCGTGGCTGAGTGGCAGAAGGCCCGCCGTCAGTACATGGTAGACACCGTGCCTGCCCGCATCCATCTGATCTCTGAGGATCCCGATGGCCTCAAGGGCATGAATATGGCCAAGGTGGCCAAGGCCCGTCAGATGACCTATCCCATTCTGAAGCCCTATGCTGACCAGCTGGAAGGCAAGCAGCAGTGGTGCATCGCCGCTGTCCCCGGCGCTGCCTGGGCAAAGAAGGTGTTCCCCGGTATGCGCACCAGCCAGGCCATCGAGAAGCTGTGGGAAGCCATTCTTTCCACTTCCCGTGTCAACGAAGATCCTGTGGCTGCCTGGGAGCAGCACAATGCCGACCTGCGCAAGCGCTGCGAATATCTGAATAACCTGGGCATCGAGTCCCTGCACTACACTGCCGATAACGGTACCGATCTGACCGTGGGTATGATCCCCGAGGCGATCTTCTGCGGCGGCGCTGAAGTCTCCCGTCTGGGCATCACCTTTAATCCCAATATCCCCACGGAGGAGTGCTTCATCTCCCCCATGAAGGGCAAGGCTGAGGGCATCGTCTACTCCACCAAGCCCCTGAGCTACCAGGGACAGCTGATCGATGAGTTCTTCATGCGCTTTGAAGGCGGCAAGGTGGTGGAGTCCGGCGCAAAGGTTGGCGCTGAGCTGCTGGAGACTATGCTGAATATGGACGAAGGCGCCCGTTATCTGGGCGAATGTGCTCTGGTTCCCCAGGCAAGTCCTATCTGCCAGAGCGGCCTGCTGTTCTACAATACCCTGTTTGATGAAAATGCCGCCTGCCACCTGGCCGTGGGCATGGGCTTCGCTGATACCATCCGGGATCACCACAGCAAGACCCTCCAGGAGTGCCGTGAGCTGGGCGTCAACGACTCCATGATCCACGAGGACTTCATGATCGGTTGCGACACCATGAACATCGACGCCCACTGCGCCGATGGCAAGATCGTCCCCATCTTCCGCAACGGCAACTGGGCATTCTGAGATGACAGAGCGGGAGAAGATCCACGCTGGGGTGATCTACCAGCCCAATGACCCTTCCATCATGACGGAGCAGCTGGTGTACTTTGACCTTTTGAAGCAGTACAATGAGCTTCCTCACAGCCCCATGTCCTTGCGTGAGGAGATGCTGCCGAAGCTTTTTGCGGAGGTGGGGGAGAACTGCTATGTGGAATCTCCCTTCCATGCCAACTGGGGCGGTCACCATGTGCATCTGGGCAATAATGTGTATTTCAACATGGGCGTTACCATGGTGGACGATACCCACATCTACATTGGGGACAATGTGATGCTGGCACCCAATGTGATCATCGCCACCGCGGGACATCCCATCGACCCGGAGCTACGCAGCCAGGGCCTGCAGTACAATATGCCTGTGCATATCGGCAAAAACTGCTGGCTGGGTGCCGGCGTGATCGTGATGCCCGGTGTGACCATTGGAGAGAATACGGTCATCGGTGCCGGAAGCGTGGTAACCAAGGATATTCCTGCCAATGTGGTGGCTGTAGGCAACCCCTGCCATGTTCTGCGGCCGGTAGGAGCGCATGACCGGGAGTATTATTATAAGGATCGGAAGATTGATCCGGTGTTTTTTGAAAAATAACGAAAAAAACACTTGCATTCTGGAAATGAATGTGTTATGATATCCGGGCGATTAAAGATTGCTTAGGGTAACTATGCCCTTTTACATGATAAGAAAGAGGTGAACAACATGAAGGAAGGTATCCATCCCAAGTACGAACAGACTACCATTCGCTGCGCCTGTGGCAACGTCTTTACGACCGGTTCCACCAAGAAGGAGATCCGCGTTGAAATCTGCTCCAAGTGCCACCCTTTCTATACCGGCAAGCAGAAGCTGGTTGACACCGGTGGACGTGTTGATCGGTTCAATAAGAGATTCAACCTGAAGTAAGACGAAAATCCGCACTGCGTACGTAGTGCGGATTTTTTTATATCTTTTTTTCAGAAAAATGCTGCCGCACTGCGTGAAATATGCTATAATAGAAAAGATAGGACAGACCCAGTTCTGTCCATCCCGGAGGTACTATGGAAAAAACATTTGAAACAAAACAGGAACGCGCAGTGCTGGTGGGTCTGAATGCCGATTGCTTCCGCATGGACCAGACGGCCACGGAGGAAACTCTGGAGGAGCTGGAAGCGCTTCTGGAGACCGCCGGCGGCTTCTGCACCGGCAAGATCCTGCAAAACCGCCATACGCCCGACTCCCACAGCTTCATCGGCGAGGGCAAAGCCCAGGAGGTGCGGATGCTGGTGGAGGCGACCGAGTCCACCATGGTGGTATTCGACAATGAACTGTCTCCCGGCAATATCCGGGCGCTGGAGGAGATCATCGGCGTGACGGTTCTGGACCGCAGCGCGCTGATCCTGGATATTTTTGCCCAGAGAGCCAAAACCAAGGAAGGCCGGCTCCAGGTGGAGCTGGCACAGTATAAATATTTGCTGCCCCGGCTTTCGGGCATGGGCAAGAGCCTTTCCCGCCAGGGCGGCGGCATCGGCACCCGTGGCCCCGGTGAGACCAAGCTGGAATCTGACCGCCGGCATATCCGGGAGCGGATCAATCGTCTGGAGCAGGAGTTGGAGCAGGTGCGCCATGTGCGCAGTGTTCAGCGGGAACGGCGGATGAAGAATTCCGTGCCGGTGGTGGCTATTGTGGGCTACACCAACGCGGGCAAATCCACCCTGCTGAACCGGCTGACCGGTGCGGGCATCCCCGCCAACAATCGGCTGTTTGATACCTTGGACACCACTTCCCGGCAGCTTACCGTGTCTGACAATCTGGATGTGATCCTGACGGATACCGTTGGCTTTATCGCCAAGCTTCCTCACCATCTGGTGGATGCCTTCCGGGCAACCCTGGAGGAGCTGGAATATGCGGATCTTCTGCTTCATGTGATCGATGCTTCCGACGAAAATCGGCAGGAGCACATCACTGTGGTGGACAAGCTCATCTCCCAGCTGGCAAAGCCCGGCACCAAGGTGCTGCAGTGCTACAATAAGGCTGATCTGGTGCAGCCGGTGGATATCCCCATCGGTGAGGATGTGGTGGCGGTGTCCGCTGCCACCGGCACCGGTATGGACAAGCTGCTGCAGGGCATCGAGCGGATGCTGGGGCATAGCCGTCATCATGTCACGGTGACGCTGCCTTACTCCATGGGCGGCATGGTGGAGACGCTTCACAATAACGCGCAGGTGCTGAATGTGGACTATACCGCCCAGGGGATCTCAGTGGAGACCATCGTGGATCCCATCCTCTACGGGCGGCTGAAGGAGTATATTACGAAGGAGAATTGACCTTGGAGGAATACCTGGTCCCGACCGACTTCGGTGAAGATGAATTTATAGAGAAAAAATCCCGCTTCATCGGCAGGGTCTGGCCGGTCCAGTCCGAGGAGGAGGCGCTGGAGAAGATCCAGCAGATGAAAAAGCAGCATTACGATGCCACCCACAACTGCTGGGCCTATATTATCCGTGACGGCGCGGTCCGGTTTTCCGATGACGGAGAGCCTGGCGGTACTGCCGGCATGCCCATGCTGCAGGTGCTGCAGCGGGAAGGCCTGTACAACATCGTGTGCGTGGTGACCCGGTACTTTGGTGGCATCCTGCTGGGTGCCGGCGGCCTTGTGCGGGCCTATACCAAGGGTGCCAAGATCGCCGTGGACGCGGCGGGAAAGTCTATGAAACGGGTGTGGACGGTGCTGTATGTACCCTGCCCGTATACCTATTATGAGCGGGTGAAGCTGGAGGTGGCAGCCTTCGGCGGTATCATCCGCACCACGGATTTCGGCTCCGAGGTGGAGCTGGAGATCTTGATGCCGGAGGCACAGGCACAGCCGTTTTTGGATCGGCTGACGGATATGAGCGCTGCCAATATCGAGGGCATGGAGACAGGAAAAGAGTACCGGGCCTTCCCGGTGGAGAATTAAAGGGGTGTTACAATGACTGTTCGTGAAGAACTGGAATACCAGGAGCATCGCAGACTGAATCCCAAGGCTGCCTTTGCCGACCAAAGCAAGGGTCGCCCTCTGGGGGATAAGGAGCGGGAGCTGGATGTGCGTACCTGCTACCAGCGGGATCTGGACCGGATCGTCCATTCCAAGGCTTTCCGCCGGCTGATGCACAAGACCCAGGTGTTTCTGCGCCCTGAAGGTGACCACTACCGCACCCGTATGACCCATACCCTGGAGGTGGCCCGGATCGCCAGTACCATCACAAGAGCTTTGGGGCTGAATGAGGACCTGGCGGAAGCCATCGCTATGGGCCATGACTTGGGTCATACCCCCTTTGGTCATGCGGGCGAATCTGCGCTCTCTTCCTGCCTGGGTAAGCCCTTCCGGCACAATGAGCAGAGCCTGCGTGTTGTGGATGTTCTGGAAAATGACGGCCGGGGTCTGAATCTGACCCATGAAGTGCGCCTGGGCATTCTGGGGCACACCGGTGCTTATGTACCGGAAACGCTGGAGGGCCAGGTGGTTCGCCGCAGTGACCAGATCGCTTATGTAAATCACGATATCGACGATGCTGTCCGTGCCGGTATTTTGAGCAATGAGGACATCCCCGATTCGGTGGCGGATGTGCTGGGGCACACCCACAGCCAGCGGATCAACACCCTGGTGTGCGACGCGATCCTTACCTCCCGGGAAGCCGGTGCGGTTTGCCTGTCCCCCAAGGTGGACCAGGCGCTGAAGGAGCTGCGGGCCTTTATGTTTGAGCGGGTGTACTATAACCCGGTGGCCAAGGGCGAGGAAAGCAAGGCTAAGGATATGCTGAGCCGGCTGTACGAGCATTATTACAACCATCCGGAAACGCTCCCGGAGGATTTTCAGCCCCAGATGTCCTTTGACGG
>JBGVJN010000131.1:0-47669 GCA_045129455.1 Faecousia sp.
AGACCTATAACAACGGCGCTCTGCCTGTGATCGATCCGGACAACGAAGACCCCATCCCCGCACCTCAGTACGCGGATTATGAAATGGCTGAGATCATCCTGAAAGCCATCGCTACCGATCCTTCGGAGCGCTGGCAGGATCCCATTGAGATGGGCAAAGCTCTGGTCAGCTATATGCAGCGCAACAGCGTCAACGATGTTCCCATTGCTCCTCCCGCCATCGCAGCGGAGACTCCCAAGGAAGAGATCAACCTCACAGACACCGCCGCTATTGATATCGCTCTGATCCAGATGCTCACCGGCGGCGCTGAGGTGGAGGATTCTGAGGCTCAGCCCTCAGAAGATATCAGCGAAATGTTGGCCCAGGCCGATGAGCTGATCGCTATGGAGACCCCCGAGCCAGTTGTCGCACCGGAGGCTGTGGAGATCACCATCCCCGTGATCGGAGAAGCAGATGTCCGTGAGGACGAGGACAAGGATGCGCCCATCCCTGTGGCAGCCATGAGCGCGGCAGCACAAAACGAGCAGACCAAGGTCCTCCCCACCGCACCTGTCATTACCCAGGCCGCCACCACCGAGACCCCGGAAGAGGAGCCGATGGAGGAAGAAGCGCCGGAAGAGGAAATGCGCAAACCCAAGCGTTCCTGGAGGGGCGTCGTGGCAGCGATCCTCATCATCCTGCTGCTCCTTTGCGCAGCGGTAGGTTGCTATGGCTTCTACAAATACTACTACATCCAGCCGGTGAACGATCTTGCCTTGAATGTGAACGATCAGCAGGTCACCATCACAGTCACCTCCCAGATCGATGACCAGCTTCTGACCATCGTATGCACCGATCCCTACGGCACCACCTTCCGTGCCGCATTGGAAAACGGTAAGGCTACCTTCACCAATCTGAATTCCGCAACCACCTACAAGTTCCGGGTAGAGATCCAGGGCTTCCGCAAGCTGATCGGCGAGACCGAGATCACCTACACCACCGCGGAGCAGACCACCATCTCCGACCTGAAGGTCATCGCCGGCACCGAGGACGGTTCTGTGCAGCTGAGCTTTAAGGTCTCCGGTCCCGATTCCTCCTGGCAGGTGGTTTACTCTGCCCAGGGTGAAGAGGAAAAGACCGTCTCCTGTGCCAACCATGCGGCCGTGATCCAGGGTCTGACCGTGGGCAAGGAGTATACTTTCCGTCTTGTTCCTGCTACGGCACTTTACATTGTGGGTGAGGATACCGCAAAATTTGTGGCCACCAACATGATCTACGCGGAAGATCTGGCTATCACCAGCTTCTTCAACGGCACATTGACCGCTACCTGGAAAACACCCATCGGTGTCAATGTAGGCAGCTGGTCCGTCCGCTGCTACAACACCGCCGGTTATGACACCACCATCACCGCTGTGGGCAATTCCGCCACCTTTGAGGGCCTGGATCCTGCCTATGCGTACACGGTGGAAGTTACCGCTGAGGGCATGCAGCGGGGCATAAATGCCTATGTCACCGAGAATGTCATCACTGTGCAGGGTATGAATGTGGTCAAGCTCAATGCCAATGAGCTGAAGGTCTCCTGGCAGTATGCCGGTAAGGCGCCCGCAGGCGGCTGGCGGATCCTCTACAAGATCGACGGCAGCAAAAATGCCCTGGTCGCCACCAGCGACACCGCTTCCGTGATCCTGCCTCTGGTCCCCGGCAGCCACTACGAGATCACCGTAGCCCAGGCCACCGGCAACACCGTCTTCAACGGAACGACCCAATATGACACCCAGGAGGCTGCGCAGTTCAGCGACTACCATTACCTGGACAACAATGTTCGCAGCTACAAGCTTTGCCACCCCACCACCGTAGTCGTAGCAGGCAAGGGCTTTGATACCAGCCAGCTGACCTTTACCACGGAATTCGCCCCCGGCGCCAAAGCTTCCATCTACATGTTTGTCAGCTACTACTACACCGGCAACGCATCCATCCGCAACCTGTTCGTCATGCGTGACGAAGCAGGCGCCGTGGTCAGTGTATACCACACCGACCGGATCTGGGATGATATGCTGGAAGGCGGTCACGGCATCATGAACCTGCAGGCCGTTCCCTCCGAACCCGGCAATTATACTGTTGATGTGTTCTATAACGGCGGCAGTGTTACTTCCCTTTCCTTCTCTGTAAAATAAGCAAATACCCGGCAGCGTAATGCTGCCGGGTATCTTATTGCCAGCAAGTTCCATTGCAACAACGCCGGGATTTATGGTATGATCCTAACGAAAGGCGGTGAGCTACCATGAGACCTCAATGCCATCTGGCACTCGGAAAATATCTTGTAAGGCAGTACCTGCCCCATTTTCCGAAGCATTTATCTACCCTGTTTCTGCTGGGCTGCGTCCAACCGGATAAGAATCCTGCCACCTATTTCAAAGGCTCCCTGCGAAGTCAGCTGCTGCGGGGGCATAACTGGGACAATGCCCGGATCTATATTCAAAAGCTTTCTTCCAGGCTGGAAAATCAGCCCCTCGCCACACCGGCAGGAGCATATATGCTGGGAAAGCTTATGCATTATCTGGCAGATGCTTTTACCTATGTCCACAACGCTCCTTTTTGTACACTTCCCGATCACAGAGCCTACGAAGCACGGCTGGAGGCTGCGTTTCTTCCCTTTATGGACTCCCCTGCTGCCTGCCCCTTACCTGACGCGGTTTGCGTATATGATGCCATCACGGCAGCCCATCGGGAATATCTTCCCATCGCCGGCAATGTCCGTACCGACGCGGTCTATGCCTTCAGCGTTGCCTGCAAAGTCATGGAATTGCTGGCAGTTCCTGTCAGCAAAGCAGTGTGACGCTATTGCATTTTTCCGGGAAGCATGATAGAATAAGGCGCAAATTGGGAAATGTTAGGAGGAATGAGGCCCATGCTGGATACGGTAATGCCCGTATTTATGCAGATGATCGTACTGTTTCTGATCCTGGCCGTAGGTTATGTAGCCGGCAAGACGAAGACCTTGACCATAGAAAGCAACAAAACCCTTTCCATTCTGGTCAACTGCATCGCAAATCCCTGCAACATCCTCTACTCCTCCCTGTGTGTGGAGCATGCCCTGGACAATGCCCAGGTCCTGCAGCTACTGGGTATCGCATTTTTGATCTACCTGTGTCTGATCGCTGTTGCCTTCGTCATCGTGCGGCTGATTCGCGTGCCGAAGCCTCTGCAGGGACAGTACAATTTTATGCTCGTTTTTTCCAACCTGGGCTATATGGGCATCCCGGTGATCCGGTCTATTTACGGAGAAGAAGCCGTGATGATCGTTGCCATTTTTGTGATGGTATTTTATCTGTTTGTATATACCTACGGCATCTACCTGATCTGCGGAAAGGGCGGCAGCGGCTTTGATTGGAAGAAGCTTCTGTGCCCCATGACCATCAGCGCAATGGCCGGCATCATCTGCTACCTGTGCAATGTGCGTGTCGGCGGTGTCGCGGCAGACGCGATCCATACGATCTCCCAGATCACCACCCCCTGCGCTATGCTGATCATCGGCTGCGCCCTGTCCAATGTACCCTTCAAAACGGTATTTACCAATTGGCGGCTGTATATCGTATCAGCACTGAAACTTCTGGTGATCCCCTGTATCGTTTTCCTGTGTCTTCGGGGCTTCGTTACAGATACGATGCTGCTGGGTGTAGTCGTGGTACTGATGGCCATGCCTATTGCGACCAATTTCACCATGCTCTCCGCCCAGTATGACCAGGATCAAACTTTGGCGGCTGCGTCGATATTTATGACAACACTTTTGTCCGTGATCACCATTCCCATTTTGGTGGGTATTCTGAATATGTAAAAAAGGGTGCATTCGCACCCTTTTTTGTATTACAGAAGGGGGATGCCTGCCTGTTCACAGGCACGGACAGTGTCCTCATCCCAGATGCTGGATTGCACCTCACCGATATGGGCGCAGGACATCATCAGCATGCAAAGTCTGGACTGGCCGATACCGCCGCCGATGGTCAGCGGCAGCTCATCATTGAGAAGCATCCGATGGAACGGCAGCTCCCGACGGTCATCGCAGCCGGCCTCGGTCAGCTGACGGTCCAGCGCCTCAGCGTCCACACGGATACCCATGGAGGAGATCTCCAGGGGCCGCTGCAGCAATGCATCCCAGAAGAAGATATCGCAGTTCAGATCCCAATCGTCATAGTCCGGGGCACGACCGTCGTGGATCTTGCCGGAACGGAGCTTCTTGCCGATCTGCATGATACAGGCCGTGGGATGCTCCTTGACATAGGCTCTTTCCCGCTGGGAGCCGCTAAGCTCCGGGTACAGATCCTCCAGTTCCTGCGTTGTAACGAAAGATACCTCCCGGGAAAGCTCCACACGCAGCTGAGGAAAGCGCACATGCAGCCGGTCATTGGTATTGCAGATGGCACGAACGATACTTCTGACGATCAGCTGCAGATACTCCAGGTTGCGGTTTTCCCGGGTAATGATCTTTTCCCAGTCCCACTGGTCCACATAAATGGAGTGGATATTATCCAGTTCCTCATCCCTGCGGATGGCATTCATATCGGTATACAGACCGTTACCCAGCGTAAAATGATACCTCTTCAGAGCAAGACGCTTCCACTTCGCCAGAGAATGGACCACCTGGGCATCCGTACCCACCGCTGGTACATCAAAGGAGACCGGCCGCTCATGGCCATTCAAATTGTCATTCAGACCCGACTCACGGGTAACAAACAAGGGCGCGGACACACGCTTCAGATTCAGCGCGGCAGAAAACTCCTCCTGGAAGGTCTGCTTGATGTACGCAATGGCGCGCTGGGTATCGTAGGCATCCAGCACAGGGCGGTAGCCTGCGGGAATATGGATCTGGTTGGCCATGGCACTCTCTCCTTAGAAAACATGCTCCCATTTTACTCTATTTCGGGGAAAAATCAAGGGATTTTCTGAGGTTTTGGTATGTGGTATAATTTCAGTTGTTATTTCCCGGAAAATATGGTAATATGGCAAGGAAAAGGAGACGATACCATGCATACTACCATTGCCAACCAACAATTCGACGAAGAACGAGCACTGTACAATCTAAAAAACACAGTGGTTGAAAACTGTGTCTTTGACGGTCCTGCCGACGGCGAATCCGCTCTGAAGGAAGCCAGAAGCATCGAAGTCAACAATTGCCGCTTTTCCCTGCGGTATCCTTTGTGGCATGTGAGAGATTTTGCTCTTGCCGGCGTATCCATGGACGATCGCGCCAGAGCCGCCATCTGGTACGCGGAAGACGGCAGGATCGAAGATTCCCAGCTTGGGGGCATCAAGGCCCTGCGGGAATGCCACAGGGTCGATCTGTCCGGCTGCAGCATCCTTTCTCCGGAATTCGGCTGGCAGTGCAGCGACATTTCCCTTTCTGACTCCCAGATCACCGCGGAGTACCTCTTCTTTGGCAGCCGAAATGTGAAGCTGGACAAGGTACATATGCACGGTAAGTACTCCTTCCAGTACATGGAAAACCTGGAGATCTGCGACAGCATCCTGGACACCAAGGACGCCTTCTGGCACAGTAAGAATGTAACTGTGCGGCGCAGCACCGTTAAGGGTGAATACCTTGCCTGGTTCTCTGAGGGGCTGACCCTCATCGATTGCAAGATCATCGGCACCCAGCCCCTTTGCTACTGCAAGGATCTGAAGCTGATCAATTGCACGATGGAAGCCACAGACCTTGCCTTTGAATATTCCGATGTGGAAGCGGATGTGATCGGCCATATTGATTCCGTGAAGAATCCCCGCAGCGGCTACATCCTGGCCGACAGTGTAGGCCAGACCATCTTCGGCGACGCGGTGATGGAATGCACCGGCGAAGTAAAGCTCCGTAAATAAACCCACAGAAAACGGCACGCATTCTTCCGCTGTGCTCCCCGCCATCGGGCGAACAAAACTTACAAGGATCGTTGAAATGATTATTTTAATTACGGGAGCATCCCATACCGGCAAAACCGCGCTTGCGCAAAAGCTGCTGGAAAAATACAAATATCCCTATCTGTCCATCGACCATCTGAAGATGGGTTTGATTCGTAGCGGTAACACAGAACTTACCCCTATGGATGATGACAAATTAACCGAATATTTGTGGCCGATCATCCGTGAAATGATCAAGACCGCCATTGAGAACAAGCAGAACCTAATTGTCGAAGGCTGCTATATTCCGTTTGATTGGCAGAAAGACTTTGACTGCGTATATCTTGAACAGATCAAATATTTCTGTCTTGTTATGAGTGAGGAATATATCAAAAATCACTTTGCCGACATAAAGAAATATGCCAACACGATCGAGGACCGATTGGATGACACTTGGTGTACAATGCAGAGCGTATTGGCAGATAATAAAGCGATGTTATCCCTTGCGCAAGCGCATAATGCAAACTGCATTCTTATTGAAGACAAGTACGAGATCAACATTGATTTATAACGACCTGTTCCAAACTTTCTGATAGACATTACAACAAAAACCTGCACAGCTCCCACCGGGCTCTGTGCAGGCTTTTTTATTTTGGCGCATTTTCGTTGTTGGTTTTTTATTCTGCCTCTTTCCAGGAATTCAAATACTCCCAGAAATTGCGGATATCATCCTTGTTGGGGCCGTTGGCTACCACCACAAAGTAGACCTTCTTCGCATCCTTTGCACACCCCTGTGCAAAAGCGGTGCCGGTAATATCCACCGCCACAGGATAGCTCTCCCCTACGGGTTTTTCATCAATATCCACCGGCTGATAGTATGTCAGCTCCAGCTGCTGCAGTTCCTCCTCGTTGAGCAGCTGCCTAAGATCCATGAAAAAGGCCTTGTTCATGTAAAACTCCAGCGCCACCTCATCCAGCAGCATATAGTCCACTTCCTGGGCTGTGACCTGCAGCACAGGCGCAAGGGCAGCATTGTAGTTCGCCTCCATATTGGTCAGATAATCCTCCCCACCGAAGACGGTAGAGTTGAGGATCACCGTCTGGGAATCCGCGCTTCCGCCAAGATGGGAAAGATAGTCTTCCTTCAGATATGCCGAGCCATTCTCCGACAGAGTGATGTTGGCCAGGTAGCCGGACATGCGCACCTCAAGTCTGGGCTTCAGGGCATTGCCCAGGATGGAAGCGAGCAGGATGATCACAACGGCTCCAATCAAAATAATTTCCTTATAGTAGGTCCAGATATGGTCGATGCGATCACGCCAGGACATGGGGCGCAAGGTAGCGATCAACTCATGCAAAGCGATACTCAGGCGGGATTCATTCATAGCAGTATGTACTCCTTCATAAAGGTGGCAGATGACCGTAGTTGGCTATAGTATAGCGCTTTTGAGGGAAATGGTCAATCAGCCAGTTATGTCCTTTTTGTAACTTTTTTATTTCCTAAGGTAATTTTCAGAAAAATTTGTAACTTTGCCATATATTTGCTATAAATTTACGATTTGTTTATATCTTTACAATCTGTTTTTTAGTATACTATAATAAATATACTATAGCGAAGGAACGAACTGTATGGAAAAGCTGAGTGTTAAAAAACCTTATACAATATTGGTGGCAGTGATCCTTGTAATCGTGCTGGGCGTGGTGTCACTTTCCAGCATGGTCACCGACCTGCTGCCGCCTATGAGCCTGCCGTATTTGATCGTGATCACCACCTATCCCGGCGCAAGCCCCGAGAAGGTGGAGGCCGATGTGGTAAGACCCATGGAAGGCACGCTGGGCACCATAAACGGCGTGAAAAATGTCTATTCCACAGCCTCAGAAAATTACGGCTCTGTGCAGCTGGAATTTGAAGACGGCACGGATATGGACTCCACCATGGTCAAGGTCTCCCAGGCTCTCAATGAGCTGAGCGCGGCCTTGCCGGAAATGTGCAGCACGCCCACCATCATCGAGATCAGCATGGACATGATGGCCACCATGTATGTATCCGTCAGCCGTGACGGATACGATATCTACGAGCTTTCCGCCTTCGTCACCGATACGGTGCAGCCCTATATTGAGCGTCAAAGCGGTGTCGCCAGCGTATCGCCTATGGGTCTTGTGGAAAAGAGCATCCATGTGGAGCTGGATAGTGCCAAGATCACCGCACTGAATGACCGGATCCTGGAGGCCGTCAGTGAGAAGCTGGCAGCCGCCGGCGAAGAGCTGGACAAAGCGGAAGCCCAGGTGGCAGAAGGCAAGGAAGCCCTCTCCAAAGCGCAGGCAAGCTTCGGCGCAACCATGGCCGGCACGATCTTCGACCAGCTGGATGCCAGCATCGAATCCGCAGCCGCGGAAATGAAGGTGCAGGTGGACGATCTGCTGGAGCAGGTGCGTCAGCTGCGTTCCTCCGTGGAAGACAGTCAGCTGCGCCAGACCCTTGACACCATCATTGAAGCTCTGGAAGAGCTTTCCGCCCTTCTGGACGGTGAGGATCTGAAGGTTGAGGACATCATTACCATCACTTCCAAGCTGCGCACCGCTGTCAACGACCTGTTGGAGCTGCTGCGGGACATGGAGACCTCCCTGCCGGAAAATGAGCTTGCGGATCTGGAGGAAGCTCTGGCGCAGATGGAAGCTACCCTCAGCCAGCTTTCCGGTGTTCTGGACTCTGTTCCCCAGATCCTGGCAGGTCTGGAGGATGCAATTGCCGGCATGACCCAGGGTCAGCTGGAGGCCGCCGTAGGCTTTGCCACCGCCACTACGCAGCTGACTGCCGCGGAGACGGAGCTGGCCGCTGCCAGAGCCCAGTACGAAAAAGCCAGAGAAGATGCCCTGTCCGGCGCGAATCTGGACAAGCTGCTCTCTGTGAGCATGCTTTCCCAGCTGATCTACGCCCAGAACTTCTCCATGCCTGCCGGTTATATCGACGATGCCGATGACAACAGCTGGCTTTTGAAGGTAGGCGATGAATACACCAGCGTGGAGGACATCTCCGGCGCGTTGCTGGTGAGCATGGACGGCATCGGTGAGGTGCGCATTTCCGATGTAGCTACCGTCACCGTCATCGACAACGCAGGCCTCAGCTACACCCGCCTCAACGGCGAGGATGCTGTCATCCTCAGCATTTTCAAAAGCAGCACCTCCGGCACAAATGAGACCTCGAAAAACTGCGAGGAAGCCTTTACCGAGCTGGAAAGCAAGTATGAAGGCACCAACCTGGCCACCCTCATGAACCAGGGCAGCTATATCGATCTGATCATTGATTCTGTTCTTTCCAGCATCATCGTGGGTGCGATCCTGGCGATCATCGTCCTTGCACTGTTCCTCAAGGATGTAAAGCCTACGCTGGTCGTCGCCATCAGCATCCCTCTTTCCGTGCTTTTCACCCTGGTGCTGATGTACTTTACCGATATTTCCCTGAATATGATGACCCTCAGCGGCCTCGCCCTTGGCATCGGCATGCTGGTGGACAACTCCATCGTTGTCATCGAGAATATTTATCGTCTCCGGGCCCGTGGCATCAGCGCTCCCAGAGCCGCTGTCCAGGGTACCAAGCAGGTGGCCGGCGCCATCATTTCCTCCACTTTGACCACAGTTTGCGTATTCCTGCCTATGGTGTTTACCACCGGCATGGTCCGGGAGCTGCTGCTGCCTCTGGGGCTTTGCATCGGCTACTGTCTGGCAGCGTCTCTTCTGGTGGCGCTGACCGTCGTGCCCGCAGCTGCCTCCACCGTGCTGAAGAATGCAAAGCAGAAGGCGCATCCCTGGTTTGATAAATTCCAGAACGGCTATGGCAAGGTGCTGGATTGGTGCCTGCGTCATAAAGCCGCTCCCCTGTCCGCCTCCATCATCCTGCTTGTCATCTGCGTGATCATCGTGCTGAATATGGGCATCGTGATCCTGCCGGAAATGACCGGCAACCAGGTCACGGTCAATGTCTCCACACCGGAAGGGCTGACACGGGAAGAATCCTACGCCATGGCCGATGATGTGGTGGACATGCTCCTGCAGATCGATGAGATCCAGGAAGTGGGTGCCATGGACGGCGGCTCCACCATGAGCTTGCTTGGCGGCATGGGCGGCAGCAGCGGATCCTACGGTAGCTATGTGTACTATGTGGTGCTGCCGGCGGACACTCCCGCATCCCGGATCCAGACCATCACAAAGCAGATCAATGAAGCAGCGGCGGATATGCCCTGCACCGTCACCGCCAATGCCGGTGGCATGGACGATATGACCGCCATGCTCGGCAGCGGTCTTTCCCTGAAGATCTACGGCAACGATCTGAAGATACTGGAGGAGATCTCCGGTGAAGTAGTCAAGATCGTGGAAACTGTCCCCGGCTATGAAGATATCAACACCAGCTTCACCGAGGGCGATCCTACCATCCACTTGGTGATCGACAAGGACAAGGCTATGGCCAACGGCCTTACGGTGGCACAGATCTATATGGCTATCTCCGAGCGGCTGACCACCTCTGCCACCTCCACCAGCGTGACCATCGACGGCATCCATCTGGATATCACCGTGGAGAATCACCGTGATCCGCTGACGGTGGAGAACCTGCTGGAGATCACCTTCGACTCCACCACCACCGATATGACAGGTGCCTCGGTCACCAAGACCCACAAGCTTTCCGACTTCGCTACCATCGAGAAGACCACCTCCGTCAGCTCCATCAACCGGGAAAACCAGACCCGCTATGCTACCATCTCCGCAGATGTGGCCGAGGGCTACAACGCAACGCTCCTTTCCCGTGAGCTGAACGAAAAGCTGAACGAATACCTGCGCAACACCACCCTTCCCCATGGCTACACCCTGGATCTGGGTGGCGAAAGCTCCACGGTCAATGAAATGGTGGAGCAGATGCTTCTGCTCCTGCTGCTGGGCGGTCTGTTTATCTATCTTGTCATGGTCGCCCAGTTCCAGAGTCTCCTGTCCCCCTTCATTGTGATCTTCACCATCCCCCTGGCCTTCACCGGCGGCTTGATCGCATTGCTGATCTACGGTCAGCAGTTGAGTCTTCTGTCCATCATGGGCTTTGCGGTGCTGATGGGTACTGTCGTTAACAACGGCATCGTGTTTGTTGACTATGCCAACCAGCTGCGTCTGGGCGGCATGGAGCGCCGGGCCGCGCTGATCGCCACCGGCAAGACCCGTATGCGTCCCATCCTCATGACCGCGCTGACCACCATCCTTGCCATGAGCCAGCTGATCTTCAGCGACGATATGGCCGGCCAGCTGGGCGGCGGTATGGCCATCGTGATCATCGGCGGTATGATCTACGCCACCGCCATGACGCTGATCATCATTCCTGTGATCTATGACATCTTCTTCAAGCGTCAACCCCTGGAGGTGGATCTGGGCAGCGAAAATCTGGACGATGTGCCGGACGACGCCGCCGAGTTTATCGCCCAGACAAAGGCCGCAGAGCTTGCAGCGGCGGAAGAAGCAAGCGAAGATCCCCAATAATACGCAAAGGAGCGGTTCCAACCGGAACCGCTCCCATTTTTTTACTTCTTATCCCGCTTTCTTGCCAGATAGATATCCAGCTTGTCTTTCATGTTATCGGGCATCTCCCGTGCCACCGGGCAATGGCAGGCATTGGCCATCCGGGACGCAAAGGCATTGAGGAAGGCGATATCTGCCACCATCTGCTCACCGCTCATGACCGCCATGGTGTCATAGCTGTTGTGGATGGTTGCGGTGCTGGGAGGTGCGATCCGGGCAAAGGAAACTGCCGGGATCCCCTTGTCCGCAAAGGGTGTGGAGTCGCTGGAGTATACATCCTGATAAGCGCTCACAGCAAAGCCCTCCTCAGCGCCCATATAGCGGATGTAGTGGGTCAGCGCATCCTCACTGGTGCAGCAGGCGATGAACTTGCCCATGATGCAGCCGATCATGTCCAGGTTGATGTTAAGGCAGATCTTTTTCAGTGCCTCCTCATTGGCCTCACAGTAAGCCTTGGAGCCAAGCAAGCCCCGTTCCTCACTGCCGCACCAAACAAAGCGCAGACCGAAGCGGTGGGGATTCTGGGTAAAATATTCCGCAATACCCAGAAGGCCGACAGAACCGGACATATTATCATAAGCACCCTGGGAAAGGGATGTAGAATCATAGTGAGCGGTAAAAACGATGTACTCGTCCACCTCACCGGGCATATCCAGCACCACATTATGGGAGCTGCCCTTGTACTCCTCCTGATCCAGCACGATCTTTGCCGTCTGTGCGCCACCGCTGATCAGCTTCACAGCATCCTTGGCGTTGATATTCACACCGGGGATCTTGTCGCCCTTGCTCACATAGCTGCGCAGCTCTCGCTGGTCGATGTCCCGGTCAGCATAGTTCACATGGCCGTCGTAAGTGATAAAGCCCACCGCACCATTGTCAAACAGATCCCGGTACAGCCAGGTACCAAGATAGCCATCCACCAGGACGATCTTACCCTTACACTGGGAAAGGCTATACTTATCCGTGCTGCGCAGGTAATATAGAGGCGCTTCCACATTGCCGCTGCCGGCGCACAGATAGCCCTTGCAGGGAATGCTCAGGCCATCCACCAGCAGGCTTGCCTCACGGATCTTGGCCATATCCACCTCAAAGGGTACGATCCGGGCTTCCAGACCCAGCTGCGCGCAGCAGGACTGGAGGTACTTGGCGCAGCGCAGCTCAGCTTCGCTGCCGCCCATGCGGACATATGCGGTATCCTCGAAAATTTTCATGACATTTTTGGCATCCATCGTATTATCTCCTTTTTCTGAAAAAATACCAAAGTACGACAAATTATACCACCGTGCCTATCCCGTGTCAATAAAGATGGCAACATTTTTCCACCACAGACTTGCATTTGTTCTCCACGGGCGGCAATAAAGAAAACCGGCAATCCGAAGATTGCCGGCCTTTTGTGTTACTTCAGTCCATCAAGGTGACCATATACTGCGCCAGCTTCCGGGCAAAGGTCACCGCCTCCTGGTGGAAGCCGGCATCGAAGCCCTTGGAGAAGTTATGGATCTCATAGGTAAACTCGCCTTCATAGCCGATCTTGCCCAGAGCCTTCATAAAGCTTTCCCACTGGATGGTGCCGTGATACGGCAGAATGTGGTCATCCCACTGGCCCTTATTGTCATTGACATGGAGGCACTTCAGCCGTTTGCCCATCTGCAGCACCGCAGCCGCCTGATCCACATGGTTCAGATTGCCATGTCCGGTGTCCCAGCAGATACCAAATACCCGGTCATCGCCCAGGGTATCCACCAGTTCAATCAGATCATCGGAAGACGCACCGAACTTAGGCATGGTACGGATGAACATATTCTCAATAGCAATACCGACACCGTGCTTAGCGCCGGCGTCGCCAAGACGCTTGAACATCTCCAGATTCTTCTGCATGGACAGGGGCTTTGAGTACCACACATCATCGCAGTAGGACTGAGGATGCACCACCAGCCAGCGAATGCCGCAAAGGCCGGCCGCTTCAATATCCCGGAGGATCGCCTGATCCCGATGCTCCTGCTCCTCGGCGCTGAGACGCTCACAATGCTCCGCATTGTAGAAGTGAGCATGGCCCTGGGTCATGGGAAGGCCCACAGCAGCCGCAGTATCGATCTGCCGATCCAGCCACTCCCGCCAATTATCCCTGGCCATGTGGTCTTCCTGGAGCCGCCAGAATGCCAGATCCAGGTCGATGGTATCATAGCCGCCGGCAGCGATCATGCGAATGGCATCCTCGCTGGTATAAACTTCCTTATCCCAGAGGATATGGTTGCAAATGTTGGTAGAAGTGGAAACTTTTGTTCTTGCGCTCATATCAAACATCTCCTGAAGTTTGCGTTTGAGACCCGCATACGCCAGGCGAATGCGGGTCCCGTTACAGTTACTTCTTCTTTCTTGCCTTTGCCGCGATGACGAGGATCACGCCGATGATCGCAGCGCCAATGGCGATGGTTACTCCCAACAGGCTCCACCACAGAATGTAGCTTTCGCCTGCGGGCTGCTCAGGCTCACCAGGCTGGGAAGGATCGGTGGGTTTGTTGCTACCGGAGCCACCGGGCTTGGAAGGATCGGTAGGATCCGTACCGGGCTGAGAAGGATCGGTAGGATCACTGGGATCGGTGACTCCGCCATTACCATTGCCGGAACCGCCGGGGTTGACGATGGGATCATCCTCAGACTCCTCAGCGACCAGCTTCAGAATCACATCCTGCGCGATGCCCTCTGCCACCTTGCCGCTGATGGACTTAATGGCCTTGAAGCCCTCGGGAATCTCGAAGGTCAGGGTGTAGGCAGTACCGGCGGGCAGTCCCTTGACAAACAGCTTCTGGCCGTAGGTCAGCTTCACGGTGCCTGTGAGCTTATTGCCGGAGATGGTACCCAGCACATTGCCCTGGGCATCCACCACATCATAGGCCTTATCCAGAGCGATGGCAGCATCACCCTTGTTCAGCTGGATCTGCACCTGGATGCTGTCGGTCTCTGCAGCGGTCTCATCGCCACCCAGGGAGACGGTCAGATCGCCGTAAGCGCCGAAGGCGCCCTTATTGTTGTTGCCATCCAGCACATAGCCGTAGCACTCAGCATCAGCATAGCTGCCCAGATCGTAGGTGTAAACATACTCCTTGGTCACAGCAGGCGTGCCGGTAGCGCTGGCCGCAGAGCTTTCCAGAACAAGATCCTTGGTGATCGTGGTCTCGAAGACGCCGTCGTTGTCCACATCCAGATTCAGCTGGAAGTAACGAACATCGGTATCATCCTTCAGAGTCAGCGTCAGCTTGCCGCCGCTGATGGTATATGCAGCGGTAGGAGCAGTAACATCGTCCAGATCGTAAGGCTTCTGCCAGTACTCGATGGCGCCGAAGGTGGTCAGGTTCATGTAGCCGGACTGGCTGGAGGTATAGCCGGTAACAGGCTTACCCAGGAGCTTGCCGGGCTCCTCTACCAGGGACATGCCTCTTTCTGTATCGTAGTACAGAACAGTAGACAGGTTGACAGAGGTATTCACACGGCTCATCATGGCAGCGGAGAAGATATCGTCGCCAGCTTCGGTGATGCCGGTGAAATAGTGCCGCTTGGCATTCTTGTCCAGGATGAACAGCCAGGTTCTGGCATTGTTGGTACCGGAAATGCTGTCGCCGTGGTTCTCCAGGTAGCCGTACTGGTAGTCGGTCCACATGGACAAGCCGGCAGAAGCGACACCCTTGGGGACTTCCGCCATAACTACCTGCTCCGCACCGGGGATCACGGGAACACCGTTAACCGAGTGGACCTTGTAGTTATAGTTGCCGTAGTCGGCCATGGCGGTGAAATCCTTCACCAGATCCTGATAGGTCAGGTTGTTCGTACCGCTCTTTCTGACCCAAAGCACCATGGTAGAGCCAGCAGGGAACGGAATGCTGGCAGGCTCTCTGGCGGCATCATACCCAGGCTCATAGGTAGAGTACTTGGTGATGGGGTTGATGCCGGTCTGAGTAGCGGCGCCACCGTTTGTACTGTTGAAGTTCGTAGTGTTGCCCAGGAAGTAGTACGGATACTTGTTGTCAGAATCGGTGACATGGGTGTAGGCGTAGTCCTTCTTGAAGCCGATGGAGTAATCCTTCAGATCCAGGTCTCTGCCGGAAGCATTGTAGATCTCCAGCATATCGTACTTCTCGCCGGTGGTATCCTGCATGACCTCAGTGATGATGATGTCGGGATACTCAGGACGGGTCAGCTTCAGGGTATAGGTCTTACCGTTGGCCTTGACGGTCACGGTAGTTCCCTCGCCCACCTCGATCAGCTTGGAGCGCTCACCGGACAGGACCGCTTCCCCATTGATGGTGATGGTCTGGCCTTCGCCGGCAGTGCCGACGATCTGCACATAGCTCTGATACTGGTGCAGCTTCACCTCGTAGGAGGTCGTTGCTGCATTGAAGCCGAAGTCCTTGGCACCCAGCACCTTCAGACCGGTCAGATCCGTGGTAGTAACCGTCTTCTGGGGAATGGTAGCGGAGGTAGTTACCTTCACTTCCATATCGCGGAAACGGTAGCCATCAGCATAGATGGCAATGACAGGGTTGGAGCAAGGAGCTTCAAAGGTGTAGACATTGCCGTTTTTGGTCACATTGGTAATAGGGACCAGCAGATCGCTGTGGTCGCTGAAGCCCACGGAGGGGATCAGCACAAACTTCACATCGGACAGATCGTAGCCTGCGTTTACCATAGCGGTCAGATCCATGCTGATCTTGGTGCCGTTGACGGCCACCGCTGCGGGCAGATTGTCACGGATGACAGTGTGCTTAAAGTGACGGTTGTCGCTGGTCTGGCGCAGGTTGTGATCGGTGATCTCTCTCAGGACAGTATCGATACCTGCCTGCAGGGGAACGCCGTTCTCGATCACATGGGTGAAGAAGCCACGGCACAGGTCGGTAGCGCCCAGAGGCGTCAGATACATCTCGCCGTCAAACCAGTTGGTCTGCAGAGAGGTGTTCTTCTTCATATTGGTGTTCATGAAGCCGTTGGCATCCCAGAACAGGATGCTGCGATCCCCTGCCACGATCTCACGGATGGCATCGGCATAATCATTCAGGTAGCCGTTGATGGTAGCATCACCGGAAGCCAGAGGCGTCCAGAGGATACGGATCTTATCCTTGTACTGATTGAGCAGCTTCTGCACGGATGCCTTGTAGTCCGCCACCTGCTGCGCAGAATGGACATAGCCGTCCGCATACACATGGGACACTTCCGGCAAAAGGAACAGGACATCAAACTGCTTCTTGGCCAGCTGCTCAGCCATATCGGAGATGGTATAGCCGGGAGCGGACAGGTTCATCAGTCGGATATCACGGTAGTACTGAGGCTGATTACCGGTGGAACGGATCTGGCACTCGAACAGGTGGAACAGGCTTCTGTGGACATACATGCCCTGGTAGCCGGACATCTGGTCGCCGCCGGCCACTGCCCACAGGTTATTCAGGCCATAGGCCCCCAGCCAGGTGGAATCCGCGTCGGCGCCGGAAGCATTACCGGACAGCGCCTTGATCTGGCTGGCGCTCAGCGCACCGGAATAAAGCTGCCAGTAGTCAAAATTGGCATGCAGGTCATAGCCCGCTGCCGCGGCGCCGTAGCTGCCGATCTGGCAATTGACGGTGCTTGCGGAGGCAAACAGGTCGCCGATCTTGGCCCCCAGCGCATAGCTGCCCTTCCAACCCAGCTGGCCGTCCACATAGTACTGCAGTTCCGTCTCCGTCTGAACAACGGCGATGGTATGCCAGTCGCCGTCTACCGCATTGGCAGAGCCGGACAGGGCGATACGGCCGCCGCCGCTGACCTTGCCCGTGCTGCCGATGCGCATCTGGTAATAGACCTCATTATTGGCACCGGGAGCGCTGAGGGTCAGCGCATTGTTCCAGTTGCTGTAACCGGAATTGGACAGGAACAGGATCGACTGGTTGGGCTTGGAGGGAGTCGCCAGCTTGGCACGGAAGACAACGGTGAAGGTCTTGCCCATTGCCTTGGCCTCAGCCAGCGTCAAAGCGCCCGCACCCAGAGAGGGATCGGTCATCTCCACCGTATGTCTGCCGGTGCCGTCAAAGTAGCCGTTGGCATCGGTGAAGTCGATGTAGGACAGCAGATTGCTGCCGGAAGGCGCGGAAGGCATGGTGGCATTCATCTGGGCCTTGTCGGCAGCAGAGTTCAGCGACACCTCCGGCTTGAAGTTCAGATCCAGGAAGCCGGTCTTGTCATCCCAGAGGGATACATAGAGCAGATCATCATAATCCAGGCAGAAGATGGGCATGGACTCATCATAGATGCCCAAAGCCTTGCTCAAAGTCTGGAACATGAAGTACTGACCGGCAGCATTGGGGTGGATACCGCCGTCAGAGCCGTCGCTGAAGAACTTCGCGCGGTACTCTTCGGGGCCCATCTCCAGAGCAGCGGTAGTGAAGGCAGTCTGCAGATCAACAAAGATCAGCCCACGCTCCTGCGCGATCTTCTGCACATTGCGCTGATGGCGCCATACACTGTCCAGATCGGTCTGCTCCTGGTTGCTAAGGCTCTCGCCTGCCAGAGGTGTGGAAGAAATGAGGATGATCTTGGGGATCTTACCATTCTTCTTGCCCTCAGCATAGATGGCATCCAGAGCCTTATTGTAATGCTTGATAAAGGTGGCATCGTCGGTACCACGGTTATTCATACCGATCTTGATGGTGACGATGTCGGGGTTATACTTGGTGACCAGCTGCTCGATGCCCAGACCGGGATCGCGCTTGCCGCTTTCCTCGTAGTACAGGAAATCCTTGATCACCGCGCCGCCCCAGGCGCTGTTGATCACCACATCATCGCCACGGCCGGTCTGATACAGATACTTCTCAAACCACTCCGTGTAGCTGTTCATGCCTGTGGTGAACTTTTCATTGTGGGTAATGGAGTCACCGGTCACGACCCAGGTCAGACCTTCCTTGGAAGCGAAGATCTGTTCCATAGTCATGCTGTGATAGTCCTTGAGTCCGGAGCCGCTCTGGCCTGCCGCGGATGCGACGGGTGTGAGTACAGGCAGCACCATGCTCAGGATCAGCGCAAAGGCCATGAAGGTTTTTAAAAACCGTTTCATCATTGTTTGTGCACCTCTTTCTTGAGATAGGCCATCCGGAGGCCGCCAAAGGCGGCGCTCCATCGGCTTGTTGCTGTTAATTACTCAAACACCCATACGTTGGCAAAGTAGCAGGCGCTGCTGCCGGACGCAATGGCAATGTAGATCTTGCCGTCCGCCACCGCAATAGATGCGGGCAGGCGGGTCTCAAGATCCGGATGATCCTCGATACGGTGGCAATACTGCAGATCGCCTTCCAGATCGAAGACACTCAAATAAATACTGGTACTGCCGCTGAGCTGATAGATGTAGCCGTCATGCAGTACATAGCCACGGATGGAGGCATTGTAGCGGCCCTTACTGTCATCCCGGCCATTCTCAGGAGTCTGGTTGGCAACGCATTCGATCTTATGCAGATACTCAGGCTCGGTATTGCCGGCCAGGATATCCTCCCGATCATAGAGCAGGTAGCACTTTTCATTTCTGTCATAGACCATGACCAGGTTGTTCTCCGGGTCAGCGGAAACGGTGACAGTGCCGACAGGGCCAACAGGCTCGAAAGTCTGGCCGTAGGAGTCCAAACCGTAGCCGTAGTCTTCCCACTCCACCACAGAGACGGTCTTGCCGTAGCCAATAAAGTCGCCGCCGCTTTCCAGCCACAGGCAGGGCTTGTTGTCAACGATATCCATGGCCATAGAGCCCTTGCCGCTGCCGCTGAAGCGCATCCAGCTGTCACGCTGCCAGACACCATCCACCAAGGCCACCTTGCTGATCATGATATCAGAGTTCAGCGGAACATAAGCGCTGGCACCGTAGCCCTGGGACAGGTACACCGCATTGTTGACGGTGTCCACAGCCATGCCCTGGATCTCGGTCTGGGCATGGAGCATGATATCGGAGAAAAGTACCTTTGCGGACATGCCGGTCACATCGATCATGCTTCCCTGGCCATCCACGATCACACCGCACAGGACGGTCTCATCCGGGTCGGCAACGGTGATCAGGGCACTTCCCTTACCTACCGCAGTCACAACGCCGCTTGCATCCACTGTAGCGACCTTGGGATCGCTGGAGGTGAAGGTCACACCTTCCTCCAGCAACGTCTCGTTGATATTCAAAGAAGCGGTCTTGCCGCTCTCCAGGAGCAGGGATCTCTGCTCAGCCAAAGCGGCTGTCAGATTCGCCGGACCTGTGTAGGTGCCGGGGCCAGGGATCGTAGTCAGCAGAACCAGAAGGACAACCAATGTCACAACCAGCACTGCCAGCAGGCCAAACCAGCCAAGCAGATTATTCTTTTGTTTCATTGCAGCTTCCTCCTTAGTTCATTTCTTCGCTGACCTGGGCGGCCGCAGCCGCCTTGGTCAGAATTTGTGTGTTGGAGCCGGCAGCGCCATCCGAAAGCTGATAGCCTGCGGCCAGCATAGCCTCACTCAGAGTCAGATACTTCCCGGAAGCTGCCATCACAGCCGCGTCGGCATAGGAGACGCAGAGCATGTCAGCAGCATACTTACCGTTACGCCAATCCACCACCAGTGCGCTTCCCTCGGTCAGCGCGCCGGAGATATTGACCTTATGACCCTGGTTGTTCCAGACGGTGCCGACGATCTTGCCGGACAAATGAATACCGCCGCTCTTGGTCGCATCCGCAACACGCACATCGAAGGATGCCTCGTAGCCCTTACCTGTGGCGGTGTTGCCGCTGAAGGTGCTGTCGCTCAGATTCAAGGTGTGTCCGGTAGCCAGGGAGATACCGCCGCCCTGCGCCGCGGAACCATTTGTGAAGGAGCAGCCGTCCACGCTCACAGTGCTGAAGATGCACAGAGCGCCGCCGTTGCCGGTAGCAGTATTGCTGTCGAAGGTGCAATCCTTTACCGTGGTGTTCTTGCTGATCCGGATCGCGCCGGCGTCACCGCCGGTGGCAGCATTGCCCGTAAAGGTGCTGCCGCTGATGTTGGCGCTTCCGTTTTCCACATTGATCGCGCCGCCGGTAAACTCGGCCGTATTATCGGTGAAGATTGCGGAATCCTGGACGATGAGGGTTCCGGTGCTGTACACGGCACCGCCCATGCCGGAATTGCTTACATTGGCATCCTTAGCTGCGGTATTCTTGGAGAAGGTACCGCCCTGAACGGTCAGCTTGCCGCTGAGATAGATGGCGCCGCCCTGGGCTGCGGTATTCTCTGTCATAGCGCAGTTGGTGACAGTATTGCTGTTGCCGGACTGCTCGGCCAGAGCGCCGCCGCCAATGACAGCCTCGTTGCCGCTGAATTCAGAGTTGCTCATGGTCAGCGTGCCGGAATTGTGCTTCATGGCACCACCCATATGGCCGGAGTAGTTCTCCCGGAAGGCACATCCGGTAATGGTGGCATTGGGGCCGCCCTGGATGATCAGAGCGCCGCCGCCGTTGTTGTCCAGGAAGTTATCCACCTGCACTTCAAAGGTCGCCTTATTGCCGGTAAAGACGCAATCGGTGACCGTCAGCGCACCGGAGGAGCTGTGACGCAGAGCGCCGCCGTTACCCTTGGTAACATTTTCAGTAAATTCCACATTGGTGACCGTCATGGTCGCGAGAGACTCAACGGCACCGCCGGAAATACCGGAGCTGTTGCCGGTAAAGGTGCAATCGGTGATCTCCGTAGAAATTCTCGCATTGATCGCGCCGCCCTTGGTGGCACTGTAGTTATTTGTGAAGGTACAGCCGGTCACAGTCATCTTGGTGCCGGAGTTGAGCAGGATCGCACCGCCCACGCTCTTGGTGGCCTGGTTGCCATCAAACAGGCAGTTTTCGATCACGACACTCTTGGGGCCGTTCTGGAACATCAGAGCGCCGCCGCCGGCAGTATCGGATGCAGCAACTGTGGTGGTATTGTTAAAGAAGTTGCTGTTGGTGATGCTAACAGGCTCACCGCTGCTGTAGCGGATCGCGCCGCCGTTGCCGGTAGCGGAATTGCCGGTGAAGGTACAGCCGTCCACAGTCATAGCATACTGGGCATCGATCGCGCCACCGGTACCCTTCTTGGCATGGTTGTTGGTAAACTCCGTGTTCACGATCACGCAGCTGCCACGGCCATTGTCGATACCGCTGTGCCAGGTGGCGATCGCACCGCCGGAGGCGCCGGTAGATTCGTTATTTACGAAGACGCAGTTGTCCACCAGGAGCTTGCCGCCAATGTTGGTGGTAGTGCCATCACCGTTAGCACCATCATCCTTGTAGTTCATGATGGCGCCGCCGGCGTTGGTTGCAGTGTTGCCGTCAAATACACAGCCGGTCAGATTTGCCGTGCCGCCCCAGATACCGATGGCGCCGCCATAGTTGGCGCAGGTATTCTTGGTAAACACGGAGCCGGTAGCATTCAGCGTACCGTAGACCTGCACATGAACCGCGCCGCCACGGTCGCCCTTGCTATACTGCACAGTGGTATTCTTCAGATTCAGCGTGGAATACTGAACCACCACAAGGCTTCCGCTATAGGCATTCTCCGTGCCGCCAAGGGTCAGATTATCCAGATTCAGGACGCTGTTCTTGGTCAGTGCGAAGATGCTCACACCCGCCTCCCCTACGATGGCAGGAGCGGTATCGGTGCCGCTCAGATACACGGTAGCCCCGGAGGGGATGGTCAGCGGAGAGCTGACCACCCAATCCTCGGCATTGCCGGAAATCACATAGTAGGCGGTATCGCCGGAGTTCAAAGCGCTGATGGCGGCAGACAGGTCTGCCCAGGTGCTGATAACATTGGCATTCACCAGCACGGCAGTATCGTCAGCAAACTTCAGTGCCTTACCCGCACCGGTCTGGACACTACCCAGAGTGATGTACTTGCTGCTGGCTTCCTGCACTTGCTTGCTCGCGAACTTGATAGCAGTGCCGGTGGGAGCCTTGCCCGCGGCCCAATCCACCTTGAAGCCGCTGGCGGAGGTGATGTTACCCACGACCGTGGGGATCAGGTTTGCGTTATCCGCGTAGATGGAGTCAATGTTCAGCTCACCGGAAAGCTCCAGAACGGTATTGGCAGCATAAGTCCAGCGGTTGATGCTGTGAGTTTTGACACCGCGGATGGTGATGCCGTCATGGATCCGGACAATGGCGCTATGGGACATAGCAATACCGTTGTCGCCGTTCTCGATCAGCACATTGCCATACAGGTCCAGGGTCGCAGTATCCTGCACACGAACATTGTTCACGGCACTGGAGGCCTTCAAATTGGTGATCTTTGCTACAGTGGTCTTCATCAGCTTCATGCTGTGGCCATTGGAGGTAGCCTCCAGATCCGTCAAGGTGATGACGGCGTCAGTCGCATCAATGGCGGTGCTGTTGGTATTGATCTTCAGACCGGAGCCATTGATCTCGCCGGCGCTCATGGAGACACCGTGGCCGCTGCCTTCCACAGTTACATTGTTCACAGTAACCACGGAAGCTGCGTTGTTAACACGGATGCCGGCGCTGGCATAGCCGGTGATACTGACATTCGTCAGTGTCACATCGCCGCCCTGGGCCGCAACACCGTGGTAGCTGCCGGTACCCAGGATCTGGACATTCTCAATAAAGGCTGTACCATTATCCATCTGGATGCTGTTGGTAGTAGTCTTACCAAACACACCCTTCTGCACTGTGATCGTGCCGCCGGAAACATGGACACTTCTGCTGCAGTTGACGGTGTCAAGATTGGAGAAGGTTGCGCTGCCGCCCTCCACCTTAACCGCGCTTGCCGTGCTGCCGGTGATGGTGGCGTTGCCAATCGTCACGGAAGAGCCGGCCTTGACGATCACACTGTTGGAGCCGCCGGTAATATTGACATTGCCAATATTTACATCGCAGATCTTGGTGTTATCACCATCCACATAAATGTGGTTGCTGCTCAGACCGGTACTGGTGAAGGAGGTCAGATCAACCTGGGAATCGCCCCAGACAATCAGGCCGATGGCTGCATTCTTGACGGTCAGGTGTGCCTCAGCACCCTGTGCCGGCAGCAGCTTCGCAGTGCCCTGCAGGTCGATGACCCACTTGTTGCTGCCCTGGGCATTGTCGATGGTCAGATTGCCGTCGATCAGCAGCGTGCCGCGGACAGAAACACCGCAGCAATCCACATTATTGACCTTCTCATACAGACCCTTGTTCACAGTCACATCGGACACGGTGACCGTAGCGCCCTCGGGAATCAGCAGGCGGCCCTTGCCGTTGCAATCCAGGGTGATACCCTTCAGAGTCAGGCTATCGCCGCTGGTCAGACCGAAGATATCGGAATTGGTACCGTTATAAGTAATGGTGCTGCCGGTAGCTGCATCGCCGTCATCGGTGATGGTGACATTGGTCACGCCGCCGAAGTCCACCTGGTCGGTGACAGCAAAGCTGCCACCGATCACAATATTCAGTTCCTTCAGACCCAGCTGATCCGCGTTGCTGATCACGCTATCGAGCATGATCTCATTGGTTACCGTCTTGCTCAGACGGGCAACATTGTTGTCCGCATCGAACCACAGCAGGTAGCCTGCGCCGAAGGTATTTCCGCCCAGGTAGAAAATCTCATTCGCGCCGGCGATGGTGCCGTCGACAAACTTGAGGGCGACCAGATCCGCAGGCTGCTTTCCGGTATTCCAATCCAGTTCGATGGGAGCGGAAGAAGTGACCGTGCCGATGATCTCGGGAGTCCAGGGCTCAGAGCTATAGATGCTCTTCAGCTCCAGGTTGCCTGCCAGCTTCAGCGTGCTGGTCTTGGACCAGTTGACGATGCTGTCAGCGCTTACATTCTTCACAGTGATGCCGTCATGGATGGTCACGGTGGTGTTACCGTCCATAGCGATGCCGTTGGTACCGCCATCGATGACGACCTCACCGCTCAGCTCCAGCTTGGCGTCGTGCATCACACGGATATTGTTGATCGTGCTTTTTGCTGTCAGACCGGAGATGCTGACCTCGCTGGCATTCTGGATCTTCATCGCATGGCCGGTGGCAGAATTCACGGTGACATTCTTCAGCGTGACCTTACCGCTGTTGATCTCCATACCGGTGCCGGTACTGGAGATGCTCAGGCTGGAGCCATCAATGCCCTCGATGGTGCCGCCGTTGGCAACATACAGGCCGTAGCGCTTGGCATCCTTGATCGTCAGGCTGCCCTGCAGCTCCACCTTGGCGGTGTCGCCGCTGACTACCAGCGCGTCATTGTTGTTCGTGCCGTTGATGGTGATGGTACCCTTCAGGAGCATGGTACCCTTATCGGCGTAAACATTGTTGGAGGGAGACTTACCGAAGCTTGCTCCGTCGACCGTCACGGTGCCACCCTGGGAGTTCTTCAGGCTATGCCAGTTCTGCATACCGGAGGTGGTCACATTCGTCAGCGTCATGGTGCCGCCAAAGTTCTGGATGGCGGTACCGGAGGTGTTCTTAACGGTAAGGTTCTTAGCCAGGAGGGTACCGTAGTTGCTGATACCGTCGGTCTTATTGGCGGTGGTATCCACAGTAACGGAAGTAGCATTGGAAGCGTCCAGCGTGGTGTTCGCATTCACCAGGATGCCCTGGCGGGCAGTATTGCTCACGGAAATCACGCCTTCCAGAGTCAGGGTACCACTCTGGACATAGATGCCGTATCCGGTGGGCGCCTCAGCGGTGCCCGCGCTGGTCACATTCTTAACGGTTAGACCGTTGATCTCAGCGGTGCCGCCATTGATCCGCACACCGTAACCGGTAACATCGCTGATGCTCAGGTCACGGATCTGCACATTGCCCTTGGAGGCAACATACACGCCCATGTCGCAGCCGCTTACAACGATCTTGGAATTCTCACCCGTAGCGATGAGCTTACCGGAGGATTCCACATCGACACCGGCGACCTTGATATTCTTCAAGATCAGCGTGCCGTTGACAGTAGCAGTGCCGCCGTTGATCACACGCAGGCCGTTATTGGAGTCAGTACCGCCGACGGTCACGGAGCCATTCATGACGATATTGGCATTTGCGCCATCGATCAGCACATTCTGGGAGTTGGACTGGCCCAGAACGGTGGTGCCGTTCATGGTGATGATACCCGCGGCCACCTTAACATTGTGGGCATGGGTCGCGTCAGTCTTGGTGGTGTTGATGGTCAGGTTATTGGTGACCACCGTGCCGCTGGTATTGACTTCAATACCGATGCCGGTATTGTCGACGATGCTGGCGCTGCCGGTGATGGTGACTGCGCCCTTTTCAAAGGCATAGATGCCTCGGCCGCAGCCATTGACGCTCAGATCATTGACAGTGACACCTGCGCCGCTTGCCGCGTTCACATTGTTGCCGTCGGAGTAAATAGCGTCGTTGGAGATGCCGGTGATCACGACCTTATCCAGGCTCAGCACGCTGTTGCTATGAGATACCAGGCCGTACTGGGTATTGGTGATGGTGACCTTGGTGCCGGCATCGGCGGTGATAGAGCCGCCGTTGTAGGAATACAGGCCCCAGGACTTCTTGTTGTTGCTGGTGACCGTCAGATCGCCCTTCAGCTGCACGCTGCCCTTCTCTGCGGAGATGCCGTAACGGCTGGGATTGACGATCTCAACATCGTTGACGACCACAACGCCGGTGGGCTGGTTGACTCGGATGCCGTCGTTTACAGGATCCGTGATGGTCACATTGTTCAGCTCAGCATAGCCATCTGCCTGCACCAGGACACTGTAGCCGCCGCCGGTGACGGTGGAATCGGTCAAATAGACCTTACCGCCGGTGGCAACAATATTGTTGGCATTGGGTGCAGCAACATCCACATTGTTCAGCCGCAGGATACCGCCGCCGCTGACGGAGATATTATCGGTCTTGGTGGTGCCGATACTGGACTTGCTGCCATCAGCATAGCCGTTGATAATCAGCTCGCCGCCGGACACAACCAGGTTTTGCTTGGTGCTGCCGGAGATATCAGCGCCATTCAGCGTGACATTGCCTGCGGTAACACAAACGCCGTTGGTGGTGCTGCCGGTGACGGTTACATCACTGCCGGTAACCTTGCCGCCATTCACTTCGACACCGTAGTCGCCGCAATTCTCGATGGTCAGGCCCTGGAAGATCACTTCACCTGCACCCACCCAGATGCCGCGGTCACCGCTGTTACGAATGGTAACATTGGTAGCGGTTACGGTGGAATTGGCATTATCCAGGCGGATACCCGCAGCGTCCGCGCCGATAATAGTGACATTATTCAGATTGATGTCGCCGCCACGGGCAAAGACAGCATTGAGATTGCCGTCGGCATAAGCTCTTGTGCCTTCCACAGTAGCGTTGTTCAGAGTCAGCGTACCCTTGTAGCACAGGATGCTGTTGGAGCCGGACTGGCCGATAGTGCCGGCGTTGACGGTCACATCAGCATTCTCGCCGTTGACATTGATGTTATAGTTCAGGCCGGAGGTGTTCAGCGTGCTGATGACAGCCTTGCCGCCCTCAGCGTAGATACCGGTAGTGCCGCCGGAAATAGTCAGCGCAGCATTGTCTGCCACGACAAACTCACCGTCAGCAATATACACACCGTAAACGCCGTTGGCGATGGTGAAATCGCTGATAACCTCAGCTTTACCGCCATTGACGAAGATCGCGGCTTTATCTGCCTTCTTCGCCACATCCAGCCGCAGGCTGGAGACGGAATCGTTGGTGGAGGACAGGATCAGCTGGGCATTCTGGCCAACGGTAAACATATGGCCGTTGAGGTTGCCGGGTTTGATCACATGATGGTCCTTGCCGTCGTCGGTCAGGGTGACCTTATAGCCTGCAGGGATCTGCACGGCCTCAAACATCTCGAAGCTGTCCACGACCTGCAGGGTTGCCTCGGTCATGCTCTTGGCAGCCATGTAATCGAAGGCATCCGCGAAGGATTCGAACATCTCGCTGCCAATGCTGACGATATAGTTGCCGCCGGGCAGCGTGGTCAGCTCAAGGGTATCATTTCTGCGGGAGATGTACAGGACAGGATCGCCCTTGCCGGGTGCGAAGCAATGCTTCACATTCTTGGCAGCCTCGATGCTGTCGCACAGGACCACCGTCTGCTTTACACCCCACATCTGCTGCCAGGGATCGGTCACCAGCGTGACAGGCTTGGAAGCAGTGTGCAGGCCAAGGGTATCGCCCTTGAGAATGATGGGTTGCGCGCCGGCTGCCTGGTAAATGACACCGCTGGTGCCGGTACCGGCGGGCGTATAGCCCACAGTAATATCGCTGATGGTCAGCTTACCTGCGTTATACAGGTCGCTGGGGCTGCTGCCGGACATATTACCAAAGTAGAAGCCGCCGTTGAGGGTGGCATCACCGGTGGACTCATTATAAAGACCCCAGATATTGTTGTACAGCCAGCCGCCGTTCATGGTGAAGGTGGCGGCATTGCGTACCGCGTACTGGGCGCCGGTAATACGACCACCGTTGACAGTAGCACTGCCCTGCTCCACGAAAATACCGGTACCACTGTTGGGCATAGTGATCAGACCGGTGACTTCCACGGTAGCATTCACATCATTATTGTGAACAGCTGCCAGTGCGCTGTCCGCATCCTCGACGGTGATATCGCCCACAACGACCTTACCGGACTTATCAGCGCCGGAGCCGATGCTGTAAATCACAGAATCCTCGCCGATCTCGCCGAAGGTAACATTGTTAAGGTATGTAGTAGTACCCTTGTTGTAAAGGCCCCACTCCTTGGCGTCGGCGAAGTAGCTGTCGCTGATCACCAGCTCACCGCCGTCAGCAAAGGCGCCGTGACGGCCGCTATGGAGGGAGGTGAAGTTGGTAGCCATGACCTTACCGCCGGAAACACGCAGAGCATCGCCCGCAGTATCCAGAACGGTCACGCCATTCAGATCTACCTTGCCACCCAGGATATACAGGGTATGGATATTGTTGGCAGTGCCATCGTAGTGGCCGTGCATCTGGGTGTCCACCATGGTCAGCTCACCGCAATCGACGGTGATGCTATGCTTCTTGGTCTTGCACAGATCGCCGTTGACGATGGTGATACCGCCATAGGACTTATCCACATCCAGATCATCACCCACGGAGATCCAGGCATTCTGGCCGCCGATGTTGGAGGTGGTCAGACCATCGATAGTGATGTAACTGCCAGTCTTACCGGTCTTGACACGCACAGCACAGCTATCGGTATTCATGACGGTCAGGTTCTTGCCGTAGATATGACCGTCATTTTCCACCATGACGCCGTGATTGGTCTTCGTGCCGTCGATGGTGACATTGTTCAGCGTCAAGGTGCCGCCCTTTTCCGCCTTGGCATTGTTGGTGCCGGAGATACCGAACAGAGAATCGGAGATCACCAGATTTGCCTGATTGGTGGCATATACGCTATGATCGGCAATATCCAGAGTCGTTACACCGTAAATGTCGGAAGTACCTGCATCGGAGCTGATACCCACATTGAAGCCGGTAATGCTGATGCCGTTACCGGTGACATGGCTGGTCTCCCGGTTGATACGGATACCTGCGCCCTCGGCATTCTCCTCAATACCCACCAGAGTGACCTTCTCCAGATGGATATCGCCGCCCTGTGCCAGGACCGCATGACGGCCGGAGGTAGTGGGAGCGGTGACGGTGACATTCGTCATGGTCACCTTGGCATCATTCTCACTCTTCATGCCGTGGCTGACGGTGTTGCCGATGGTGCCACCGGTCACATTGACCACAGCGTCACCGGTGGCCGTGATGCCCGCGCTGCCGGCAGCTTCGATGGTCACATTGGTGAGGTTGGTGATACCGGCGCTGGACCACACGCCGTCTGCGCCGGCGGTCTTCACCGTCAGATTCTCCAGGGTCGCAGTGCCGGCGTTGACGCGCAGGCCCGCATTGGAGGTGTTCTGCGTGGTGACATTGGCGCCGGTCAGCTCGCCGCCGCTGACGAACAGAGCGTGAACATTGTCCACATGGTCGGGGGTATGACCGTCCACGACCACATTGTTCAGAGTGATCAGACCCTTATACAGGCGGACATTGTTGCTGACCGTGGGTCCCAGGTAGGAATTGGTCAGGTGGATGGTACCGCCGTTATTGGTGATGTTGTAGTAGTTCTTCTCGGTCTTCAGGCCGTCGATGGTGATCAGACCGATGGTCTGGTCGATGGCGTACTTGGTAGCATTGGAGATGGTAACATTGCTGCCGGTGAAGACCGCGGTCTCGCCGTTGATACGCAGACCGGTGACCTTGGCGTCACGGATGTGTACATTCTTGGCGATGATGGTACCGCCGGTCATGTAGACCGCGTGGTTGGTACCGGCAGTATCCTCCCAGTTACCCTTGACATCCACATCATTCAGATACAGGGTACCGCCGGTGGTCTTGACATTGTTGGTGCCGGAGGCTTCCAGCTGACCATTGTTGATGGTCAGTGTGCCGCCGTCACAAACGACGTTATTATAACGGATGTTCTCAACTACCAGATTATCGACCGTGAAGATACCGGGACGGCCGGTAACATCCTGCACGGTATTGTTGATACCGCCAGCCTTGGTGGAGGTGCTGATGGTCAAATTCTTGGCAGTGACCAGACCGCCCTTGTTACGGATGCCGTAGCCGGTGGTATTCTTGACGGTCACATCGGTCATATCCAGCTTGCCGCCCTCCAGCAGAATGCCGTGGGTGGTGGCAGAGCCGGTCTGGGCATTACCCATGACCTGCACATTGTTCATGGTCACATCCGCGGCCACGATACGGACATTGTTACTTCCGGAAGCACCCAGCGTGATATCATGGATATTCACGGTACCGCCGTAAGCATAAATATTGGTGGCGCTGCTGAGGATGAACTGAGCGTTGGAAAGCTCCAGCTGCGCAGTGTCCTCGTTGCCGATGGCGATGCGGTTGCCGCTGAACATCACGGTAGCACTGGAGATGGTCGCCTTACCGTCATGCTTGTTCAGCAGGCCCTTGTTGGCAGTATTATCCATGATGCTGCCGCCGGTGATCTCCAGATTACCGGTATTGACGATGCCGCAGTTGAAGCAATTGCGGATCTGGCCGTCGGTCATCACCAGGTTACCGGCATTTTCGATGCCGTGATAACCTGCGTCGGTAATGATACCGCCATTGAGCTTCAGATCGCCGGTCTTGCTGATCTTGATCAGGGAGTCACCGCTGGTATTGAGGGTGATATTGGTGATGACACCTTCACCGCACAGATAAATACCCCGGACACCGCTGCCGGTCAGCGTAGCATTCTTGGAGGTAACGGACAGCTTCGCACCCTGGGCAATATAGACACCGTCACGGACACTGTCTGTATTGCTGCCCGCATTCCAGGTGAAGCTGCCGCCTTCCAGCACCACAACATTGTTGTAAGCGCCGGAAATGACACCGCCGTTCTGGGTCAGAGTGCCGCTGCTGCAGACACCGGCATACTTCTCACCGCTGCCGGTGATCTGTCCGCCGGAGATGGTAGCAGTGCCCTCATTGAGCACATTGTGAGCCTTGGCAGAAGCGCTCTTGATGGTAGCGTTCTCTTCCACGGTCAATGCGGCACCCTTGGCCACATGGATCGCGCCGGCCAGATCGGCTGCGTCGATAGTTACAGAGCCTTTTACCGTCAGCTGGCTTCCGGACGGGACAACGAACATATAGTTATCCCCTGCCCACTTGCCAACGGCGGTAACAGATCCTTCGCCGACCAGGACCTTATTACCGGAAACCTCAACCGGGGCTTCCAGGACAAGATCCTTATCCACGGTAATCTCCAAAACAGAGGCATTCGCCATCTGCTTGCGGAAATTACTCTCGGCAATTCCCTCAGATTTGGCGCCCACGATACCGCAACCGGCAGCGCAGGTCAGCACAAAGATCATGAGCAGACAGATCAGGAGTGCTCTATTTATGCTTTTATGATTCATGCGCATATTCATTATAGCATTCCCTCTTCCAATAGAGTATCAGCATTCCGCTGGGTAAAGTGATCAGCGCCGTTACTTCACGCCACGGTAAGCCATAGCAGCGATGATCTTCTTGCTTGCTGCCAGGAACAGGACCAAAATAGGCAGGACCAGGATGCAGTTGCCGGCCATAATGATGGGCCACTGCATACCGCCTTCCATGTCCTTCATGCTCTGGATGGCGATGGTGATGGGGCGGATCTCATCGTGATAGGTCATGACCAGAGGCCAGAAGTAGGAGTTCCAGGTACCCATCATGCTCAGCATCATGATGTTCACGATGGTCGCCTTGGCCATGGGCAGCATGATCTTGGTAATGACCTGAAACTCATTGGCCTCATCAAGGCGAGCAGATTCCAGCAGTTCTTCCGGGACCTGCATGAAGTTCTGACGCAGGAGGAAGATGCCGAAGGCATTACACAGGCAAGGGACGATCTGGGGTATCAGAGTCTGGATCAGATCTGCCTCCATGAACATCTGGGCAATGGTGGGATAAGTGATGGCGGTGGGGACCATGAAGGCCACCATCAGGAAGCCAAACAGCAAACCGTTGCCCTTAAACTTATACTTTGCGAAAGCATAGGCAGCAGGGACCATGACCAGCATCTGGCCAATGGTGACCAGGATCAGAATGATCACAGAGTTTCCGATATACTTGCCCAGATTCAGCTTCGTGAACACGGTAATGTACGCATCAAAGACGAATTTCTCCGGCAGTAGTGTGGGCGGGAACTGGATCGCCTCCACATTGGTCTTGAAGGAGGTGGCGATCATCCACAAAAACGGGAAGCCAAAGATCACACAAACAAAGAGCTTCAGGATCGTGCCGACCACGGTGCCGGAGATCCTGCGGACTTTGCGAAGAGTCCGGACTTGATTTTTCGACAGTGCCATATCTCTTCGCCTCCTTATTGATAGTGAACCCGCTTGCCAAGAGCGCGGAAATAGAAAATGGTAAAGATCATCAGAATGATCAGCAGAACAGTACCCGCGGCGGCAGCCATGCCGGCCTGACCGGAGGTCTTGTTCATATTATAGATAAGGAATACCAGAACATTGGTGTCGCACAGACCGTTGGTAAGGATGCGGATGGAGTCGAACACCTTGAAGGAGTTGATGGTGATGGTGATCAGCAGGAAGAAGATCTGGGGAGACAGCATGGGCAGGGAGATCTTGAAGAAGGTCCGCAGCTTGCCCGCATCGTCCAGATCGGCGGCCTCCAGCAGTTCCGTGGGGATAGCCTTCACCGCGGACAGAAGGATCAGCGCGTAGTAGCCGATGCCCTTCCAGATGGAAATAAGCATAATGGAGAGCATAGCCGTATCGGAGCTGTTCAGCCAGCGCAGCGCGGGAAGGTTGAAGATGCTCAGCACGAAATTGAAGATACCCTCATCATCCATCAGCCACTGGAAGATCATAGCCACGCTGAGGAAAGCGCAAATATGAGGCAGGAACATGAATCTCTGAACGATTCCGTTGATGAAAGTGCTTCTCTGGAGCCACAGAGCGAAGATCAGGCCCAGGAAGATCAGGAAGAACACGGAGCCTATCGTGTAGATCACGGTATTCTTTACCGCGGGCCAGAAATCCGGGTGCTGGAACAGGCGCTCATAGTTCTGAAGACCCACGAAGGTATTGCCCTTGAAGACATTCACATCATAGAAGCTGTTGATGACCATATCGATCGAGGGATAGAAGGTAAACACACCCAGCAGGATGATGGTGGGCAGCACCATGGCATACGGCAGCACCAGTCTTCCGATATGGATCTTCTTGCGGCGCGGACTTTGCAGGGTATTGGCGGGGATGTCGCTTTTAACCTTAGTCATTCGTCTCCCCCTCCTTTGTCAGCTGGTGGCAGCCAGTCAGAAGGGATTCGTCACGGATACGCATCTTGTCTTCGCCGAAGTAGTACAGGTCCTTTTCCTCCACACCGATGTAGATCTCAGCATCTACAGTGAAGCTCATATCCAGGGACTTGGACATAACGGTGGTGGTATCACCTTCCATCTCAGGATTCAGGATCTGCAGCTTGTAGAGAGTCTCGGAGCCAAGCATCTCACGGGTCAGGATCTTAGCCTTGCGGCAGTAGAGCCAATCGCCCTTCTCACGGCTCAGCTGGATCTTCTCGGGACGGTAGCCGATGTAGGTCTTGCCGTCTTTCATCTGCAGGATGTTCATGGGAGGCGTGCCGATAAACTGAGCGGTGAAGACATTGTTGGGATCGTTATAGATAACTTCGGGGGCAGCCATCTGCTGGATCTCGCCGTGGTCCATCAGAATGATGGTGTCGGCCATACTCATAGCCTCGGTCTGGTCGTGGGTGACATAGACGAAGGTAGTCTTCAGCCGGTGGTGCAGCTCGATCAGCTCGGTGCGCATGGATACACGCAGCTTGGCATCCAGATTGGAAAGAGGCTCGTCCAGCAGGAAGACCTTGGGGTTTTTGACCATTGCACGGGCCAGGGCAACACGCTGACGCTGACCACCGGACAGCTCAGAAGGCTTGCGGTTCAGATAAGGCGTCAGGCCCACAGTCTCAGCCACCTCAGTGATGAGGCGATCACGCTCAGCCTTGGGGATCTTCTTATTCTTCAGGCCGAACTCGATATTGCCGCGAACGGACATGGTGGGATAGATAGCGTAGTTCTGGAACACCATGGCAATTCCGCGCTTTCCGGGAGGCACATCGGTGATCTCCTCACCGTCGATATACAGTTCGCCGGAAGTAGCGGGGCCGATGCCGGCGATCATACGAAGCAATGTGGTCTTGCCGCAGCCGGAGGCGCCGACCAGAACGGTAAACTCGCCATCTTTGATGGTCAGATCCAGGTTTTCGATAACCTTGGTCTCACCGAAAGACTTGCAAATTTTCTTAAAAACAATTTCACCCATTGTTATTCAATCCTTTCATATGTACATTCCTCCCATGCGGTATAGCAGATGATCAATATGCGCAAATATATTGGTCATTTGCCATACCGCGGGGAGACTTGGATAATGCCACGATGGGGCAGCTGCGAAAAACCGCAGCTGCCCTATTGAGGATCCTTAGGGGAAGATGGCGCCAGCCTGCGTGCGCAGGAAGTTCATGGCCTGCTCAGCGGTCATGGACTTGTCAGTGATTACATAGCTGAATGCCGCGGCGATCTTATCACGCCACTGCTCCAGGTACACAGACCATTCATTGTAGGTAGCATACTCCAGCTGGTCATAAGCAACCTTGGCAACGGGGTTGGTGTTCCAGTAAGCGATCATGTCCTCGTGCTTGCCTGCGCTGTAGGTGAAGGGCAGGTAGCCGGTGGAGGTAGCATTCTCAACCACCTGCTCGTCCTCATACAGGAACTTGATGAACTCCCAGGAAGCAGCAACTTCCTGTGCGGAGGCATTGGCCAGGACGCCGATACCGCCACCGCCGATGGGAGCGCAGTAGCCGCCGTAGCCCACGAACTTGGCAACGCCCAGGTCGATGCTGTTGGCCTTGCAGTCATTGATCATGTCGATCATGGTGGCGCTGGAAGCCACATAGGCAGCCAGCTTGCCGTTGACGAAGTCATTCTTCATGACGGTGCTGGAGTTGGTGACATCGACGGTGGCGCAGAAGCCCTTCTCGATCCAGCTGTTCCAGTCGTTCATCAGCGTGGTCAGATAGTTGTCCTCCAGCAGGGCGGGCTTGTCGCCGCCTGCCAGAGTCAGGCCGGGAGCGCCCAGAGAGCGGAGGATGGGTCTCTGGATAAAGCCGGTATCCAGAACATAGCCCATGCCGGTCACACCGGGGTTATTCTTGGTGACATTCTCAGCCATCTGCGCAAACTGCTCCAGGCTGGTGGGCTCAGAGGAGTAATAAGCTTTGTTATAGTAAATGACAGCGGAGGAAACCAGGTAGGGGAACTCGATGATCTGGCCATCATAGTGCTCCATGTAGTAGCGCAGGCTCTCGGGAATATTCTCGATATCCCAGTTATCTCTTTCCACATAGGCGTGCATATCGGCCAGGGCGCCGTTCTCCGCCAGCTCCTCGATACCGCCGGCACCGACCAGGACCATGGTAGGAGCCATGTTGGTGTTGTAAGCGGTCTTGGTCTTGGACAGGACATCATAGTAGCTGCCCTGGTAGGTGCCCACTACGGTGATGCCGTACTGGTTGGTCTCATTGAACTTCTTGATCTGAGCATCCAGCAAAGTGCCATGATCGCCGCCACGGGTGTGCCAGAACTCGATGGTGATGGGGCCGGTAACGGTGACAGCCTCACCGGGGTTCTGGACATCGCCGGGGCCATTGTCAGGGCCGCAGGCACACAGGCCCAGGACCATAACTACCAGCAGCATAGCGGCTGCCAGCTTCTTCATGTTAAACATCATGTTGATTTCCTCCTTAATATTTTCAGTCTCTTACGAGAATTACTTATTCACTGATCTCAGCCAGCAGGCTGAAGTCGTACTCGATCTCGTACACACGGCCACCGTTGCCGGTGTAGAAAGTGATGTAGTACTTGCCGTCATAGTTGAAGATCGCTTCCTGCTCGGAAACGCTGTCCACACGGAAGATGCCCACATACTCACCGTTCCAGTCATAGACCTTCACCACTTCCATACCGGGCATAGTGGTGACACCGCTGTTGCCCACGAAGATGTAGTTGTCATCGCAGTCCACATCCTGGCTGCCAAGACCCAAAACATTTCCGGGGTAGTAGCCCAGCTCCACGAAGTCGGAATCCAGGACCGCAAAGGCAGCGGAGTTGCCCTTGATACCCACCACATACAGATCCCGTTTGGCATTGTAATCGATGGCATAGATAGCCAGGTCCAGCTTTCTTGTACCTGCCAGCTCCATGGTGTCCACATCCACGAAGGCGACCATTCTGGTCTCATCCTCGGGAGTATCGGCGATATCGTTACACATCGCTACCACCAGCTGCCCAAGATTGGGGTTGTAGCACATGCCGTTGCCATGGCCCAGGGGAAGCGGTTCGGTCCGGGCAACGATCTGCCAGGTGGTCATATCCACCTTGGTGATCACATGGCCCTTGGCATAGGTCGCACCGTCGATCTGCACATCACTGCCCTCCATCAGAAGGTACATGTACTTTCCATCAGTGCAGCCGCCCTGCATAACATAGAAGGATTCTTCAGACCCTTCCGGCTTGTAGGTATCCAGACCGAAGAAGGATCCGTCAGGCTTTACACCCTTCAGAGGCGCGGTGGGGATGTAATTGAGGCAATCCTTAATATAGAAGAATTCCTCTGAGGTAAAATCATAAGGGTAGGTCACCTTGGGCTGCGTGGTCTCTCCTTCGCCGCTGCCGTCGCAGCCGCACAGAAGGCACAGAGCAAGGACCGCTACCAAAAGGAGCTTCCAGTTGATTTTCATAGATCCGACCTCCTTAGTCTTCAATCGCCGCCTTGGTTGTATTGATCTGCTTGAAGATATTCATATCGAACTTGGGAGCGCGGCCATAGGTGTACAGGCCATTCTTTTCCTGCTCCACATCGTACAGCTGGGTATAGCAGAAGCCAAACAGCTTGGGGTTATCCAGCAGCGCCTTGGTAAGGCCGCGGTAGCGGGAGATAAACTCCTCCTCGGTCTTGGGACCGTCACCGTAACCCCAGCCAACTACGCCGCCGTCGATCTCCCACTTGATGCCGCCGTACTCGCTGACAAAGACCGGCTCACCCTTGTAGACATGGCGGTCCTTGCCGCAGTTGTAGCCAACATCAAAGGTCCCCTTCTGTGCCAGTTCATCGTAGCGGGCCTTGAAGGTCTCGGGGTTCTGGTCATAATCGTGAACATCAAAGATATCGGTGATCACATGGTAATTACCGCTGGTATCGATGCACGGACGGGTAGGGTCCAGCCGCTTGGTCACATTGTAGACAAGCGCCAGCATATCATTGCACTGCTGTCTTCCTTCAAAGTCCCAGGTCTCATTCAGCGGACACCAGCCGACAATGGCAGGATGGTTGATATCCCGCTCCACCAGCTCCATCCACTCAGGGAGGAAATGCTCGATGGATTCGTAGCCGCTCACATCCAGGTTCCAGTTGGCATGCTCACCCCAGACCATGTAGCCCATCCGGTCGCAATGGTAAAGGAACCGGGGCTCAAAGGCCTTTTCGTGGAGTCTTGCGCCGTTGAAACCGGCATCCAGGGAGATCTGGATATCACGCACCAGCGCTTCTTCTGTAGGAGCGGTATAGATACCGTCGGGATAGAAGCCCTGATCCAGCACCAGGCGCTGGAATACGGACTTGCCGTTGAGCAGGAACTTCATGTCGTCCATCCGGACGCTGCGAAGGCCAAAGTAACCGCTTACAAGATCCTCACCGAAGCTCAGCTCCAGATCGTACAGCCGACCGGCGCCCAGCTCCCACAGATGCTTCTCGCGCAGCGGCACAGTCACATCTGTAACGCCGCAGGCATTGACCATAACGCTGCCCATGGGTTTTCCCTCGTAGGAAGCCTTGACGGTCAGCGTGCCGCTGCCGCAAGTGCCGACCCGCAGATGGACGGAGCAGTTATCCACGTCGGGATATACATTATAATATGTAATATGGTCGCAGGGCACCTTCTCCAGCCAGACCGTCTGCCAGATGCCGGTGGTCCGGGTGTAGTAACAGCCGAAGGAGCCATGCTCATAGCTTTGCTTGCCGCCGGGCTGCTTATGGCTGCGCAGGTCATCCTCGGCGCAGACAGTGATCACAGCTCTGCCATCGCAAATATAAGGGGTGATATCCGCAGTGAAGGAAGCATAGCCGCCCTTGTGGGTGCGCACCTCCTTGCCGTTGCAATACACGGTAGCCTTGTAGTCCACCGCGCCGAAATGCAGCAGGATCTTCTCCCCTGCTTCGGTGTTCCAGTCCTCCGGCAGGATCACCTCACAGCGGTACCACACGCAGGCCATAAAGTCCTTGAAGCCCACGCCGGACAGTTCGCTTTCCGGGCAGAAGGGCACAGTGATGTGTCCGGCAAGATGCTCAGCCTCATAAAGCTTCCGGGCCTTGCCGCTGACACTGTGGTCGATCTCAAACTCCCACTGGCCGTTCAGATTGATCCAGTCGTTGCGGATCATCTGAGGACGGGGATACTCAGGTCTTGGAATATTGGTCATGGTCGATCCTCCATAAATCTCATTCAGCCGCAGCGATACCTTTGATCTAAAAGCAAAGATATTGTACGCTAAATAGCCGAAAATGCTCATATTTGAATATTTTGCGGATTTTTGGTACAAGAATGCGCATATTCATCCTGTTTATTTGCTACCAAGATGGTGTAAAATAAACTTGCACAAAATATGCATCCGCGTATATCTTAGTTCCTGTTTCACTTTTTCGTGTTCTCTGGTAATTTGAACCAAAAAAAGCTTCAAGGATTCAAGATAATTGTGCTATACTCATATTGTAACACCCACAGCATCTTCATAACAATGGAGATTTCTCGCATCAAAAGGGAGATTTTGCGCATGAGAGAAGAAAAGAAAGATTTCCTGGGCACCGACTATGAAAATATGCCGTTTGCCATGGAATGTTTCGGCATTTCCTACTGTGATGAAAGCTATATCATGGAGCGCACCAGTGCCCATCTGACGGTCATCGAGTATGTCATCAGCGGCACCGGTACTGTGGAATCCCCCAAGGGGACCTTCCACCCCAAGGCAGGCGACACCTATCTGCTCCGTGCCAATGAGCCCCACAAGTACTATGCTGATCCCAAGTATCCCTGGGTGAAGATCTGGGTCAATCTCCAGGGCAAGCTGATCACTCCCATTTTGGATGCCTACGGTCTGACTCACAGCATGTACCTGCCGAAGCTGGATACCTATGAGTTCATCCAGCGCATCCACGCCATCGCCTCCCCGGACGATATCGATATGGACGAGGCTATGGACGAATGCTGCAAGGTATTTCTGGAGCTGTGCCAGTACATCCGCAACAACCTCAATGCCGGCGAACTGGAAAAGCCCGTGCCCAGAAATATCTCCCTGCTGAAGGAATATCTGGATGTGCACCTGGAGGAGCGGCTAACGCTGGAAAAATGCAGCGAGATCACCTATCTTTCCGTATCCCAGACCATCCGCCGCTTCCGCAGCGCCTACGGCATGACACCTTATGAATATCTGAATCAGCGGCGCATCAATACCGCCAAGCAGCTGCTGCAAAACTCCACCCTCAGCATCGAGGAGATCGCCGCCCAGACCGGCTTCCCGGATCACAACTACTTCTCCAAGTACTTCAAGAAGAAGGTCGGCCTCTCCCCCAGTAAATTCCGCAAGCAAAATTAAAAGATCCCCCGTTTCTCAAGAAACGGGGGAATTATTTGTCTTATGCTGTTAAGCGCCTTACAGCTGCTTCAGTATGCTCAGCAGGCAGTCCGCCACCAAAGATGCGCCGGCATCATTGGGATGCAGCCCGTCGGGCATATACAACTCCCGCTGGACCTTGACCTTGGGCTGGATGGGGCAATTGGCATACAGATCCACCACCGGGATGCCGTAAAACTCCGCCACCTCACGGATGGCCCGGACATACACGGAAAGGGCACCGGCACGGCGCACACCACGCTCGTTGTAAAGGACTTCGTCCTCAGAAAGGCGGTGCAGAGGCGTCATGATCACAACACAGGCAGCGGGATATCGCTCGAACACCTTCTGCAGCAACAGATGGTAAGCACCGTAGAAGGTATCATCGGTGCGCTCATGGATCGTACCCAGGGCGGCATCGCCATGGCCGAAGTCATTGGTGCCGCCAAAGATCACCACGATGTCCGCGTCCGGCTCCATCTCCTCCACACGGGATGCAAAATACCGATCCTCCCAGGGACGCTCCACTGTAGGGACACGCTGAGGGGCGATACGGGTACCGCCGATGCCATAGCCATAGACCTCAGCGCCGGTGCGCTTGCCGATCACATTCCAGTAGATATGCTCCTTGGCGGAGGTGCCGACACCTTCCGTGATACTGTCACCTAAAAAAACGATCTTCTTTCCAGTAAGTTCCATAGGTATTACTCCTTATCCCCGTTCAGTTTTGCCAATGCTTCATCGTAGATCTTCATCAGATAGCAGCCGTTTTCATAGGTCAGCCGCAGGATCGCGTCCTGCAGCTCATCCTTGGCCTTGATGCCCACCTGGTTGGTCTCGTAGGCAAGGTCGCCGTCATAGCCGATCTCCGCCAGCACGGCCATCACCTTGAACCAGTCGATGGTGCCCATAAAGGGCTGCAGATGTTCATCACGGGTGCCGTAGTGATTGTCATTGATATGGGTATTCTTCAGCCGGTGACCTACCGCGCGCAGCGCACGCACCTGGTCGAAGCGCATCTGGTTGGCATGGCCGGTATCCCAGCAAATGCCCACCATAGGATCGTTGTAGCTGTCCACCAGGCGGATCAGCTGCTCATATCGGGTGCAGTAACGATCAGGCCAGGAGCGGTTCAGGCTGGGCAGCATATTTTCAAAGGCCGTGCCCACACCGTGCTGAATACCCAGTTCTACAAACTTATTGTAGTACTTACGGTTCTCCTCCAGCTGCGGCTGCTCCTCAAAGTTATACTCCGGGAAACTCATGGGATGGGCGGTAGCGTAACGCACGCCCAGCATAGCGCTGCCGATATAGGCTCTGCGCATACACTCATCAAAGTACTCCGCATAGCCGGGGTTTTTGAAGTTGGCATCGGCGCAGTACATGGTATCGGTGATATAAGGCAGATGGCTCTGGGAAAAAGTAATGCCCAGCTTGGCTGCCAGATTGGCGATGCTGTCGATGCGCTGCTGCCAGTCGTCATAGCGAAGGATATAGTTGGAATAGTTGTGGCATACAAAGGCAAAGTCAAGGACACGGTAGCCTGCGTCATACAGGCGGCGGACCGTCTCCTCGTAATCATTTAATAGCGGATTTCCGAAGCTGCGAAGGGCAACGCCGGTAGTAGTTGAAGGACGCATGATCATTCTCCTTATAATATATACTGATTACTTTCAACCGAAAAAATCATTCCAGGTTTATTATACTATAAAGCAGGCCAGTTTGGAAAGGAAAAATCTGTGCAATTTATTCAAAAAAGTGTATTTTTTTATCATCTTTCCTTCCCGGTCTTTTTTTCCGGTAAGTTGCATGCTATAATAAAATCAACTTGGTATGCAATTTACTATACTTTTTAGGAGGTTTTACTTATGAATCAATCCTGGCTGAATCTGGAAGGCAAGACCATCATCGTCACCGGCGGCGCATCCGGCATTGGCAAGGCCGTAGTGGAAGAGCTGCTGGCCGACGGTGCCAATGTGGTCGTTTGCGATATGAACCCCAATGCCCCCGTATTTGAAAACGGCAAGGAAGGCCAGATGACTTATGTCATCACCAATGTCACCTCTTCCGAGAGCGTCAATGCTATGGTACAGAAGACCCTTGAGGTCTACGGCCGCATCGATGCCATTGTCAACAACGCCGGCATCAATATCCCCCGCCTGCTGGTGGACGAGGGCAACAAGTACGAGCTGGACGAGGCTGTGTGGGACAAGGTCATGAATGTGAACCTGAAGGGTGTATTCCTGTGCGCTCAGGCTGCCGGCCGCGTCATGGTCAAGCAGGGCGAAGGTGTCATCATCAACATGTCCTCCGAGTCCGGTCTGGAAGGCTCCGAGGGTCAGAGCGTCTATGCCGCTTCCAAGAACGCTGTCAACTCCCTCACCCGCAGCTGGGCCAAGGAGCTGGGCAAAAAGGGCGTGCGTGTTGTAGGCGTGGCTCCCGGCATCCTGGAGGCTACAGGTCTTCGCACCCTGGCCTACGAAGAGGCTCTGGCTTACACTCGCGGCATCACCATCGATGACCTGCGCGCCGGCTATGCCAAGACCTCTACCACTCCCCTGGGCCGCAGCGGCAAGCTCAGTGAAGTCGCCAACACCGTGGCATTCCTTTGCTCCGAGCGTGCAAGCTACATCCACGGTGTGACCATCAATGTTGCCGGCGGCAAGACCAGAGGCTGATCCCAACCACAAAAGCAGCACCACCGAGCATTCGATGGTGCGCTTTTTTTCAAAAGTAATCCTGAAAACAGGTGAACAGTATGAGCAAATATGTTATCGGTATCGACTACGGTACTCTCTCCGCCCGGGCACTGCTGATCGAGCTGCAAAGCGGCGCGGAGATCGCTGAAGCAGAATATACTTACCCCCACGCCATATTGCAGGATTCCGATTTTGCCGGTGTGCGTCTAAGCCGGGATGCCGCGCTGCAGCATCCCCGGGATTATCTGGACGCGCTGCGCGCCACCTTCAGCCAGGTGCTGCACAGATCCGGGGTCGATCCGGCGGATATTATCGGTGTGGGTGTGGACTTTACCGCCGCCACTGTGCTGCCCGTTACGGAAGACGGCACACCTCTGTGCTTCCTGCCTCAGTTCCAGAATGAACCTCACGCTTACGCAAAGCTGTGGAAGCATCACGGGGCTCAATGGGAAGCTGACAGGATGACCCATGTAGCCCAGGATCGCGGTGAAGCATGGCTTTCCCAGTATGGCGGCAAAGTATCCTCTGAATGGATGCTCCCTAAAGTCTATGAGACCCTGCGCAAAGCTCCCCAGGTCTATCACAGCGCCGCCCGTTATATCGAAGCGGGAGACTGGCTGGTCTGGAAGCTTACGGGCAAGGAGTGCCGCAGCAGCTGCATGGCCGGCTTCAAGGTCCTGTGGAGCAAGGAAACCGGCTACCCCAGCCGGGAATATCTTGAGGCAGTGGATCCCGGGCTTGCGGATCTTATCGGCACGAAGATCCCGGTGGAAGTGAGCCCCACCGGCACAAAAGCTGGCAGTATCTCCCCCGAAGGTGCCGGTCTCACCGGGCTTTGCGTAGGCACTGCCGTGACTGTCGCGATCATCGACGGCCATGCCGGCATCCCCGGCGCAGGCATGGTGGATCCGGGACAGATGATGCTGATCCTGGGCACCTCCTCTGCCCACTTCGTTCTGGATGAGGAACGCAGGGATATTCCCGGCATCTGCGGTTGTGTTGCCGACGGTGTGATCCCCGGTTTTTATGCCTACGAGGCAGGCCAAAGCTGCGTGGGCGATGGCTTCGGCTGGTTCATTGAAAACTGCGTTCCCGAAAAGTATGCCCGGGAAGCCCGCACAAGAAATACCGACATTTTCACCTTGCTCAACGAAAAGGCCGCGGAGCTGGAGATCGGCAAAAGCGGCATCGTAGCGCTGGATTGGTGGAACGGCAACCGTTCTCCCCTGGCAGATTACGATCTGAGCGGCTTGATCCTGGGTCTGACACTGAAGACAAGACCGGAGGAGATCTACCGGGCCTTTATTGAAGCCACCGCCTTCGGCACCAAGGCCATCGTAGACCGATATCTGGAAGGCGGCATTCAGATCCACGAGATCCGTGCAGCCGGTGGCATCAGCCGGAAGAACCCCTTCCTGATGCAGCTGTACGCGGATGTGTTGGGTATGCCCATCCGTGTCTGCACCTCCACCCAGGCCACTGCCAAGGGCATTGCCGTATTTGCGGCGGTCGCCAGTGGATACTACGATAATATCCGGGACGCGGCAGCGGTGATCTCTGACAAGTGCAGCGTATGCTACACTCCAAATCCGAATAACACCGCAAAATATTGGCCTCTTTATCGGGAATACCAGGAGCTATCCCAATATTTCGGTAAGGAAACCACCATGATGAAGCGGCTGAAGAAGCACTGCGCAACGAAATAATGCGGACATAAGCAAAAGGGCGTGTCGGATGGCACGCCCTTTTAATACTTTTACTTTTTGTACTCCACCTGGGCACTCAGGACATGGTCACTGCTGTTACCTACCATAACGGTGAACATGCCTTCCTCCGCGGTAAAATTCTCATTTGCATCGCAGAACTTGAAGGTGTCCTCCGTGATCTCAAAGCTGACACGCAGACTCTGTCCTGCCTTCAGCGAGATCTTGCGGTAGCCTTTCAGCTCCTTTACCGGTCGAACCATGGATGCAAAATGATCCCGGATATACAGCTGGATCACTTCCTCACCGTCACGGCTGCCGGTGTTCTCCACCAGCACGGAGGCGGTCAGCTTGCCGCCGGCAGTAAGTACCGTATCGGAAAGCTGCAGGTCAGATACCCGGAAGGTGGTGTAGCTGAGACCGTAGCCGAAGGGATACAGGGGTGCGTTGATCACATCCCGGTAGCCGTTGGCATAGACACTATGAGCAATATCGTCCACAGACTTGGGACGGCCGCTGCTGAAATGGTTGTAGTAGATGGGGCACTGACCGGTGCTTCTGGGGAAAGACATGGTCAGCTTGCCGGAGGGGTTCTCCACACCGTAAAGCAGCTGCGCAATGGCGTTGCCGCCTTCGGTACCGGGCTGCCACACACAAAGGATGGCATCCACCAGCGGCTCGATCTGGGTCAGCACCTGGGGTCTGCCGCCAAACAAGACCGCTACCACGCGCTTACCCAGGCTGTTCAGCTGCTTCAGCAGCTGCACCTGCACGGGAGGAATGGAGATATCCGCGCGGCTGGCGCCCTCGCCGGAATGGCGGGAAGGCTCACCAATGCAGGCGATGATCACATCCGCGTCCCGGGCCGCGTCTACGGCCTGACAGAGCTTGGAGGTGTCCTCCTCCAGCAGCTCGCCGCAGCAGCCCTCAGCGCAGGGCACGCCATGACCCAACAGTGCCTCGATGCCCTCCAGCACACTCACCGCTTCCTCGGTCTTACCGTCACAGTGCCACTCGCCAATGATCGCCTTCGTCTTGGCAAAGGGGCCTACCAGGGCTACCTTGGTCTGCTTATCCACAGGCAGGACACCCTCATTTTTCAGCAGAACAGCGCTCTTGACCGCGGCCTTTCTCGCAAGGAGCCGATGCTCCCCGCAAAGATCTACCTGCGCGCCCTTTTCATAGTCCACGCCGATGCAGGGATCGTCCAGGATCCCCAGCTTTTCTTTCAGAAGCAGCACACGCCGTGCCATCTTCTCCACCTGTGCTCTGGAGATCTTGCCTTCCTCCACCAGCTGAGGCAGGTACTTGATATATGTAGCGGAGCACATTTCCAGATCGATCTCATTTTCCGCGGCGATCCGGGCGCATTCCTTCTCATCCGCCGCGTAGCCATGGTAGATCATTTCCCGCACGGCATTGTAGTCGCTGACCAGAACGCCATCAAAGCCCCACTGCTTTCGCAGGATGTCCACCAGCAGTTCATGGTCCGCATTCACCGGCTTGCCGTTGAGCATATTGAAGGAGCTCATCACCAGATCCGGCTTCTCCTTCATGCATTCCTCATAGCCCCGGAGGTAAAACTCCTTCAGCGCATGGCGGCCCAGCTCCACATGGCTGTAGTCCTTGCCGGCCTCCGCGCCGCCGTAGGCAGCGTAGTGCTTCACGCAGCAGCCGATGCCGCCCCTGTGATAGCCACGGATGGCAGCCTTGCCCATCTCGCCGTTGAGGTAGGGATCCTCGCCGGTGGTCTCCATCACACGGCCCCAACGGGCATCACGACCCAGGTCCACCATGGGCGCAAAGGTCACCTGCACACCGTGGAGCTTCGCCTCCACCGCGGACATAGCGGTGCAATCCTCCATCAGCTGGGTGTCGAAGGTGCAGCCCATGGCCAGCGGCACAGGGTAAACAGTGCGGTAGCCGTGGATCACATCCTGCATGAATACCAGAGGGATCTTATTCTCGCTATGGTCAAGATAATGCCGCTGGATCTTCTCCATCTCACCTGCGTGAGAGAAATTCAGCGTAGAGCCCACCTCATACAGGGCCTGCCCGCCCACGCCCAGCTCATTATTGCCGCCGGTGATGGCAGCGGAGGTATCCGGCTTGATCAGCACAGCGTTGACCTGGGTCATCTGCCGGGCCATATCCTCGATGGACATTTCCTTGAGCATCTTATCGACGCGGTTTTCTGCATTCATAGTATCTCATCCTTTCCAAAATCCGGTAAGGGTTTCTCATATTTTCTAGGATACCATAGTTTACCATGGAATGCAAGAAATCCGAGGTGCGTAAAATGATGAAATTTGTGGATTAAATGATTCTTGCAGCACGGCTAGAAATCGCTAATTTCGCTCAGTTTATCGGATCGGCAGACGATTTTTCAACGATCGTTCATCAAAAGCACATCACCACCGATAAAGCGGTGGTGAATAAGTGCGCACTTAGTATATAGATTACAGTTTTTTCCGAATCATTCCTATCAAAAGACCCACAGCCACGAGGTACATAAGCAGGCCCATCACCGCAAATGAGACGCTTTCACGCCATATCCGGTTTTGGGCATCACTAAACTCCAGAAGAATATCGCCGGCGACCTCAATCTGCAAAACATTCTCACTTTTAGGATGCACCAGCAAATGAACCTGTGTTCCTGCAGGAATGTTCTCCAACTGCTCAATTAAGTCCGCATTGGAACAGCAGCCATCCACAGTTAATTCTTCATAGTCGTCAAACTCTAGGTCAATATATTTTAGATGTCCCCTTTGGTAGAAAGGATCACAGTGCGAGTAGGTTACCTCTAAGGTGAGTGCTTCTGATACTGGAATGATCCCGTTGTTTGCAGGCTTCAAAATAAATACTGTTGCGATAAAAGCAGTCGCACATATTAGAAAAATCAGCCCGCCGTTCAAATATCCGGTTCCGTCATAATGACCTTGTCTTGGTCTCAACCTAAATATGATCTGTGCTAACAAGTCCGCTTTGTTAATACGCAAATATGATTTTCTGAAGATATACTTGCAATGCTCCCCCAGAATAACCACGGCTTGCATGAGAAGCTCCGTATCTCTCCGATTATCCGCTGCCTGCAGAAATAAGAGACGTTTATTAGATAAGCGAAGCATAATACCGTCGTACATCTCGTACACAGCTAGTACACTGTCATATTTACATTTTTCTTGAATTTGTTCTTTTGATGTACTATAACGCATCACAATGCCGTGTGAAGTAAATGTAACACTGACCTCATCGTTAATTACATTCTTACGATCAAACCAACAATGACACTTTCGCAAATCGGTCATCGTGCGTACTATCTCAAAACAATTGTCATATTCGTTGGAAAGTTTGATTTTAAGTTCTAAATCGTTCATACTGTCACAACCTAAACAAATATATGGTAATTCACCGAAGAAGGCCTCACTCTTTAAGTATATATCAAGAATCAATATGCTACAAGGAAAGAATCTGTAAATTAACATATTGTACCATTTGTTAGCTCGGATCTAGGAATTAAAAATTAAGACCGAAAGAGCTGATGCTCTTTCGGTCTTAATGGTCCGAGTGTCGAGATTCGAACTCGAGGCCTCTTGAACCCCATTCAAGCGCGATACCAAACTTCGCCACA
>JBGVJN010000132.1:0-2508 GCA_045129455.1 Faecousia sp.
CATCAAGTACAATGTCCCCGGTGGTCATGTGCAGATCCATGTGGAAGACAGGAATCTCTCTGTAAGCGACACCGGCATTGGTATCCCGGCAGAGCATCAGGACCGAATCTTCGAGCGGTTCTACCGTGTGGACAAGAGCCACTCCAAAGCCACCGGCGGCACGGGCCTGGGCCTTTCCATCGTCAAGCACGCAGTTGCTTATCACAGCGCAAGCATCTCCCTGGAAAGTGCGCCCGGCAAGGGAACGACAATCATAATCCAATTCTAAAACCATGTCATCCTGAGCGAGCGAAGCGAGTCGAAGGGTCTACGCAGTCACATTGGTGCGTAGATCCCTCGACTTCATTTCATTTCGCTCGGGATGACAGATTTTTACTTTACATGAACTTTACATAGACTTTGCAAGCCCTCTATGGTATTTACAAATCGCAAAATTTATAATTTAGGCTGTCGAAATCAGAAAATATCCCGTAAAGGAGAGAACTATGACAACCTACATTTTCAACATCATCACCCTGCTGGGAGGCCTGGCGCTATTCCTGTTCGGCATGGACGTGATGGGCAAGGCATTGGAGCGGCAGGCCGGCGGCAAGCTGCAGACCATCCTGGCCAAAATGAGCAGCAATGTCTTTAAGGGCTTCCTGCTGGGCCTTGGCGTCACAGCGGTGATCCAAAGCTCCTCGGCCACCACCCCCTCCCTCCGAAGAATCAGAAGGATGGGTTTCTCGACTGTCTGGCTCCGCCGGAAACCCGGCGGAGCTTTCTTTATATGAGCTGCTGCTCGTTGATGATGAGCTTGAACTGCAGGCCCAGCCGCTCGGCGGCCTTGCGGCACAGGACCATGCGCTGCATGAAGATCTCGAAGAATTCCATGACGGAGCCGAATTTGGTGTCAACGGTCAGCTTCAGCTTGACTAGGGTCTTGTCCTCGTTGATCTTCAGGGCGGATTTTTTGACGGAGTAATTCACCCGGTCGTGGATGTCGAAGGTGGCCGGGTCCGTATTGCGGACACGGCTGCGGCGCACGTCGGCCTTATCGGCCAGGATCAGTGCGGCGGCGACAGCGTTAACGGGAACGCCAGTACCCTCGTCGTGGTTGCCAATGGCGGTGTACTGATGTGCCTTAGCGTATTCATAGCAGACTTTCAGCTGACCTTCAATGGATTGCTCGTAAGCGTAAAACCCACCCCCGACTTGCAGACGAGCGCACAACATGAAACAATACCTCCGTGCAGTATCGTGCAGTGTATGGCAGTGCCATGCAGTGCCGTCCAAACGGAGGTATTTTCATGAACAGTGGATTACAGGTGTACAACGAGCAGAACAAACTGGCACAGTGGGCGCAGACGGTGGCGCAGTGTCGGGGCAGTGGGATGTCCGTGCGGCAGTGGTGTCAGGAGAATGATGTGAACATCTCGTCCTACTATAAGTGGCAGCGGAAGGTCTATGCCGCAGCCCAGGCTCAACAGGAGCGCAGCTTCGTGGAAGTAACACCGGTGCAGCCGGTGGCTGTCAGCGGTGTGGCGGTGACACTTCGGATCGCCGGGGCAGAGCTGGACATTCACAATGGCGCAGATGCAGCCACGGTCGAGGCGGTGCTGCTGGCGGTGAAGGCATGCTGAATGATTTCGGTGGCGCAGACCACATTTTCGTTAAGTGCGGCTATACGGATCTTCGCCGTGGGATCGACGGTTTAGCCACCCTGGTCAAGAAGGAGATGGAGCTGGATCCCTTCAGCAATTCGCTGTTCCTGTTCTGCGGCAGACGGAAGGATCGGATCAAGGCTCTGTACTGGGAAGGAAACGGATTTGTGCTGCTGTACAAGCGGCTGGAGTCCGGCAGCTTCCAATGGCCACGAAACGAAAGTGAAGCCAGAAGTCTGACACCCCAGCAATACCGGTGGCTTATGGAGGGGCTGAGTGTGGATCAGCCAAAGGCGCATAAGCCGGTTTCCAGACTGGAAATCATTTGAGAAATTATAAGTTTTTCTGTACTTTTTCGTGCATTTATGGTATAATTAAGCCATGAATAAGACGAATGATTTCCAGACAAGCAACGCCGAAATGGTCACCATTTCCCACGCGGAATACGAGAGATTTGACGCTTACAATTGTGTTATTTAGTTACCAAGCAAACATAATAACAAATTGCCCTCGGAAGTCTCCGAGGGCAGTTTTTGTGTACTTGCAGTCAAAAGTTCAGAATCAGAGCCGATCCTCTTCGAGCTTATGGAGCTTCCCACTGAGGATAAGGTGCTGGGCGATCAAACCAGCTGCCATCAGGACACAAAGGACGATCAGGAAGATGGTGACCGGGCTGATCTTTTCCTTCTCCGGGATTTCCTCGGTCAGCACCGGCAGGGGTTCATCCACGGTCAGGGATACCTCCATCGTTTCCTCGAAGGAATTGCCGTAGGCATCCTCGCAGGAGATGACCACGGTGCCGCTGTGGGTGCCGATGCTGTCTGCAAAGGGGGTGAAGGTGAGCTGGGCCTGCTTGGTCTCGCCG
>JBGVJN010000133.1:0-30227 GCA_045129455.1 Faecousia sp.
TTACACAGGGGAGGCTTTCGGGCGGCCAATGACCGCCCCTACAAGAGCGACGCACCTATGGCAATACTGTAGGGGACGATGACCACATCGTCCCCAAAAGGCTTCTCCTGGAGGAGAAGCTGGCATTTGCGAGGAACGAGCAAATGACTGATGTGGTGTAGGGTGCGCACGCACCCGTTAATGCAGTTCGATTTTGCGCCTTGCGGCCCCTCATCCGTCACGCCTGACGGCGTGCCACCTTCCCCCAAGGGGGAAGGTATATGCGGGCCGATGTGGTCATCGGCCCCTACGACAATCCCATCTTGGCCCCCTCGTTATGAGGGAGGCAAGGCGGGCGGTCATCGTGCAACTGCACAAAAAAGCACCCTGCCGGCGGCAGGGTGCTTCTCAGTTATACTTCTTCCTTATGGCGGATCTGGAGCTTGGCATCCAGGATCATATGCTTGGGGCAGGCATTGGCGCACAGGCCGCAGCCATCGCACTTGGAATAGTCGATCTTAGCCAGGTTTCTGTCCATGGTGATGGCGCCCTGGGGGCAGATCTTGATGCAGATGCCGCAGCCTACGCAGCCGGTGGTGCAGCCACGGACGGTCACGGCGCCCTTGGCATGGGAGGAACAGATGACCACCACATCGTGGCCGTCCTCCACAGGCACGATCAGATTCCGGGGGCAGGCAGCGGCGCAGCTCATGCAGCCCACACATTTGTCGAAATCCACTCTGGCGATACCGTCCACGATATGGATGGCATCGTACTTACAGGCCTTGACGCAGTTACCGAAGCCCAGACAGGCAAACTTACAGATGGTAGGGCCGCGGCCCGCCACCTTGGTAGCTGCCACGCAATCGTGGATGCCTTCATATTCGCCCTTCAGCTTCAGACCCGTTTCTTTGCCCTTTTCATCCGTGCGCCGGTAGCCAGAGCAGCGGACGATGGCCACCTTCCGGGTGACCTTTTCCGCCTTCACGCCCATGATCTGGGACATGGCCTGGGCAGCTTCGTCGCCGCCGGAGGCACACAGGCCGATCTTGGCCTTACCTTCCAGCACCGCCTGGGCATAACCGCCGCAGCCGGCATAGCCGCAGCCGCCGCAGTTGGCACCGGGCAGCGCTTCATTCAGCTGATCCAGACGGGGATCCGTCTCCACATGGAATACCCGGGAGGCGATGGCCAGGATCAGACCGAAGATCAGACCCAGACCGCCCAGGATACCCATGGCAATGAGAATATCTGTCATAACACATCCTCCTTAGCCGAAGCTCAGACCGGAGAAGCCAATAAACGCCAGCGCCAGCAGACCCGCGGCGATCAGCGCGATGGGGAAGCCCCGGAAGCTCTTGGGGATCTCATTTTCCTCCAGCCGCTGGCGGATGGAAGCGAACAGCACGATGGACAGGGTAAAGCCCAGGCCGCCGGCGGCACCCATCAGAACGCTCTGCAGCAGGTCGAAGCCCTTCTGCACATTCACCAGCGCCACGCCCAGCACAGCGCAGTTGGTGGTGATCAGCGGCAGGTATACGCCCAGAGCCTCATACAGCGCCGGGACGCTCTTCTTCAGGAACATCTCCACCACCTGCACGATGGAGGCGATGACCAGGATGAACACCACCGTCTGCATATATTCCAGCGCCAGAGGCACCAGCACCAGGGTATTCACCGCCCAGCAGGCAGCGGAAGCGATGGCCATGACGAAGGTCACCGCCATACCCATGCCCAGGGCCGTATCGGTCTTTTGGGACACGCCCATGAAGGGGCAGATGCCGTAGAATTTGACCAGGATGAAGTTTTCCGTGAGGATCGCGGAAAGCAGGATACCGAATAAACTGCCGAGATACTCGTTCATTTTACTGCCTCCTTTTCCCGCTTCTTATCCTCCAGGCGCTTTTGCAGCCACTGGAAGCCGGCAATCACAAAGCCCAGGGTGATAAAACCGCCCACGGGCATCACCATCAGCATGGCAGGCGATCCCTCCGGCAGGATCCGGATGCCCTCGCCGCCGTTTAAGATGCCGCCGCCGAAGGTACCGGCGCCCAGCAGCTCACGGATAACGCACATAATGACCAGCGCCACGGTATAGCCGATGCCCTGGAAGAGGCCGTCCAGCGCGGAAGCCAGAACACCGTTTTTGGAGGCGAAGGCTTCGGCACGGCCCAGGATGATACAGTTGACCACGATCAGCGGGATGAATACGCCCAGGCTTTCGGAAAGCTCCGGCAGAAAAGCCTGCAGCAGCAGGTCTACCATAGTGACGAAGCCGGCGATGATCACGATATAGGCAGCGATCCGGATGCTGCCGGGGATGACCTTACGCAGGGCGGAGATCAGCACATTGGAGCAGATGAGGATGATGGTGACGCACACGCCCATGCCGATGCCGTTAAAGAGGCTGGTGGTGATGGCCAGCACGGAACACATGCCCAGAAGCTGGGCAAGGACGGGGTTTTTGCTCAGCAGACCCTCAGAAAACTGTTTTTTGATGTTCATGCTCAGCCCTCCTTATCCATAGTGGCCACCAGCGCCAGGGCTGCATTGACGCCCTGGGTGACAGCCTTGGAGGTGATGGTAGCGCCGGAGATGGCATCGATCTGATCGCCCACGGCAAGTTCCCCGGAAAGACCGGCGAACTGCTCCCGGAAGGCCTCGCCCTTGGCGGTCTTATCCGCCGCCACGGCGCCGAGACCGGCGGTCTCGGTGTGGGAGATGATGGAAATACCGGTGACGGCACCGGTCTTATCCACACCCACCATCATATCGATATTGCCGCCGAAGCCGGCGGGAGCCACCTGGACGGCGTAGCCGAATTCATTGGCATACACCTTGGTCACCAGGGGATTGGCAGACGCGTCGAAGGTTACTTCCTGGGCGGTCTCGCCGCTTTCCAGCACGGCGGAGATGGCCCGGGCGGTCTTTTCCGCCTTGGCGGCGGCAATTTTATCCTTGGTGATGGTGTTGACACCCGCAAGGAGCAGTGCCACGGAAGCCGTGATGATCAGCAGCGTCAGGGTCAGACGAAGGATATAAGCGCCGTTTTTCATTTCTTCACCGCCTCCTTCTTGGGTGCGCCGAATTTTCTGGGACGGCCCAGCTGATCCAGCAGCGGTACGCAGGCATTCATCACCAGGATGGCATAGCTGACGCCCTCATTGTAGCCGCCGAAGTAGCGGATCACGAAGGTGATCACGCCGCAGCCGACAGCGAAGATGCTCTTGCCCAACCGGGTCATGGGGCTGGTCACATAGTCGGTGGCCATGAAGCAGGCACCCAGGATCAGACCGCCGCCGCACACCTGGGCAGACGTCCAAACCAGACGGTCATTGCCCTGGGGGAAGAGGAAGGCCAGCGCCGCCACGGTGCCGATATAGATCAGCGGGATCCGGGGGCTGATCACCTTCCGGATCAGCAGGTACACGAAGCCGATGAGCAGAAGCGCGGCGCTGGTCTCACCCAGGCAGCCGCCCACATTGCCCACAAAAAGATCCGTAAGGCTCGCTTCCGGCAGCAGGCCCTGGTGCATATTGGCCATGGGGGTAGCGCCGGTGACCGCGTCGGTGGCGGACAGGATGCCGGCGGCGTTTTCAAAGCCGGGCTTGACCCAGGTGGACATGACCACCGGCCAGCTGAAGAGGAACGCTCTGGCAGCCAAAGCAGGATTCATGAAATTCTTGCCGATGCCGCCGAAGAGCTGCTTGACGATGATGATGGCGAACAGGTCGCCGATGATGAGGATCCAATAAGGGATCGTCACGGGACACACGAAGGCCAGCAGCACGCCGGTGACCACCGCGGAAAGGTCATACACCGTGGAGTCCAGCTTCATGAGCTTGCGGTAGATCCACTCGAAAAATACGCAGGCGGCGGCGCTGATCAGAGTCACCAGCAGCGCACGGAAGCCGAAGAAATAGATGCTGCCGACCAACGCGGGCGCCAGAGCGATGAGCACATCCCGCATGACGGTCTGGGTGGTGGTGCTGCTGTGGGCATGGGGCGAGCTGGACAGAGTCAGCTCATAGAAGTATTTCATCTGTGCCATGGGCGCACCTCCTTAAACCTTTTTCGGTGCCGCGTCACGCAGCCGCTGCTTGCCGGCCCGGAAGGCCTGGACCAGGGGAATGGTGGCGGGGCAATTGTAGGCGCAGCAGCCGCACTCCATGCAATCCAGCAGGCTCAGCGCCTTCATTTCTTCCAGATCCGCGGACATGGCGGCCCGGTACATCCGCAGAGGCTCCAGGTGCATGGGGCAGGCCTCCAGGCACTTACCGCAGCGGATGCAATGGGGGTTGGCAGCAGCGAAGCGGTTCTTGTGACCCAGAATGGTCACCGCGTTGGTGCCCTTGGTCACCGGCACGCTCAGATCGAACTGGGCAAAGCCCATCATGGGGCCGCCGGACAGGACCTTGTAGGGATTTTCACTGTGACCCACCGCTTCCAGCAGGTCATTGAAGCTGGTGCCGATGGGGACCATCAGATTCATCGGCTGCATCACGATATCGCCGGAGACGGTGACGATCCGGCGGATCAGAGGGATGCCGTGGTACACCGCGTCATAGACGGCCTTGCAGGTGGCGGCATTGAACACAGCGCAGCCCACCGCTGCCGGCAGAGCGCCGGAAGGGATCTGGCGGCCGGTGACCGCATGGACCAGCTGCTTTTCCGCGCCCTGGGGGTATTTGGTGGGCAGCTGCAGCACGGTGATGCCGCTGCGGGGATCGATGGCTCTGCGCAGGGCCTTGGCAGCATCGGGCTTATTGTCTTCCATGGCGATGGTGGCGGCGGAAAGGCCCAGGATCTTCATAAGGATCTGGATGCCCGCAAGCACCTCGCCGGGGTACTCCCGGCAAAGCCGGTCGTCGGAGACGATGTACGGCTCACATTCGGAGGCATTGACGATCAAGGTATCCACCTTGCCGATGCCGGAGCTGAGCTTCACATGGGTGGGGAAGGTAGCGCCGCCCATGCCTACGATGCCTGCTTCCCGGATGATCTGCATCAGCTCCTCGGGGGTGAGGTTATGTACCTGCTCAACGGAACGGGGATGGATGTCGGGGCAAAGCTCATCTTGGTGGTCATTTTCGATGACCACGCTCATCATGGTCATACCCATGCTGTGGGGGCGCATCTCCACGGCCTTGACCGTACCGGATACCGGGGCGTGGACAGGCACGCACAGACCGGTATTGTCACCGATCTTCTGGCCCATGGTCACCCGGTCACCCTTGGCCACCAGCGGCTGGCAGGGAGCGCCGATATGCTGGCTCAGAGGGACTACCAGAATGTCCGGCTCCGGGAAGTCCTGGACCCTCTTATCTTCCGCATACCACTTATTTTCCTTTGGATGGACGCCGCCAAAAATGCGAAACGCCATAGCGATCACCTCTTGCAAGAAAGTGTTTATAAAAAGTATGATAGCGCATTTTTTTCGATTTGTCTATCGGGTTATGGTGAATTTATACAAACTTCCATCAAAAAATATGCCGTTATCGATACATTTAGACGGATACCGTTCCATACCTTCCCCCGGGGGGGAAGGTATACGGGCGGTCGATGACCGCCCCTACAAGCGTGATGCACCTTATACCTTCCCCCGGGGGAGGGTATATGCGGTCGATGACCGCCCCTACAAGGGCGACGCACCTTTTCGTAGGGGAGGCGTTCCGCCTCCCGCATACGGGACGGGAAACCCGTCCCCTACAAGGGCGACGCACCAAAGGGTTTGTCATCCTGAGCGACCCCGAGCGTAGTCGAGGGGGAGTCGAAGGATCCGTCCCCCTTTGATTTGGAGAAAACGGATTCTTCGGCTCCGCATCTTCGATGCTCCGCTCAGAATGACATAATTTTACCTGGTTGCGTCGACCTCGACGACCTGAAAAAAGGACCGGCGAAGGCCGGTCCTTACATTTATGTATCCAAAAGGATGCTCTGCAGCAGCTTTTTGACGCTTTCCGCGCGGCCGGGGGCAAAGGGACTTTCCAGCCCTGCCTCCTCCAAAAACGCCAGGAATCCCGCCTGCTCGGTGGCCAGATTGTCTTCCAGAGTCTTGACCGCCTGTTCCGTTTCCATCTGGTAAAGCTGCAGCGCGGCGTCATTACTGACCACATAGCTGATCACATACATGGGGTTGGTGAAGAAATGGGTGATCGTCACGAAATCCCGCTTATCGAAGTCCCAGCTGTCAAAGCCGAACTGCCTGCCCACCGCATCGAACAGGTCGATGATCTTATCCGCCGTGACCTCCTCGGGCGCAAGGGCATACACCTGCTGCTCGAAGCTGGCATAAGCCGCCTGCTCCACATATACCGCAAGGCAATCCGCCATCTTCAGCTTGGTCAGCTTTTCCCGACCCTCCACACACTTCAGGCTCAGATACTCCATACCCTGGGAGAAAACTTCCGCCACATCGATGCCCGCGACGCTGCCGCCGGACGCGAAATCATTGCAGAAATGGCCGAATTCATGGACGAAGGTCAGCTGATCCCGGGTATACATGGTGGGATTCATAAAGACGAAGGGGACACTGTAGTTGGTCAGGTACACCTCATAGGAGGCATTGTACTTATTTTCCCCGTGTTCGATATCGTAAAGTCCCAGAGAATCCAGCTGCAAAAAAGCATCCAGAACGGTGCCGCCCAGGGCATTGGCAGTATCCCGGACATAACTGTAGGTCTGGGAGGTGGAGCAAAATACACCTGTGTTGAGGTGCAGATCCGTGTTGTTGTCCAGCGCCCGGTAGATGGGTACCAGCTCTTTGGCGATCTGCTCCGTATATGCCTTTGCCTGCTGGGGAGTATAGTCCCGATAGTAATAGAAATCGTAGGCGAAGTCCACATAGCTGGGATAGCCTGCCTCCGTGGCGATCTTCTGGCGCACAAGCACCAGCTGGGCATACAGCTCCGCCATTTCCCGTCCCGTGCCGGTGAAGAAGGCTTCGGAGTAGGTATCCTCCTCCAGGGACTTCTCCGACAGGGCATAGTACTGATTGATCAGCTGGGATTCCTCCTCCATCAAGGCGGTGAAGGCTTCATTCCAGACGCTTTCGCCGGCATACCCGTCAAAGTAACCCTCGCCGAAGTATTCCTCCGCCTCCAGCGCCTCCTTTAAGGGGCAGGCCGCCAGGGTATACAGCAGCTGATCCAGCAGCGCATCCGCCTGGGCGGTATTTTCCATGCAGAAGGTGTACTCCTGTTCCCAGTAAATGTCCGTAAGGTCATGGCAGTAGTGGAGATCCGCCAGGGCATAGTTGGTGTAGAAGCCATTGTAGGCGTAGTAAAATTCATACACCGCGTCCATCAGTTCTTCCGCATCGTCGGTCTGGGCGGAAAGATCGGCGCACTCCTGGGCAAGCCGGGAAAGCTCCTCCAGATCCGGCCGCAGGTACTCCATATCGTCAAAGGCAGTAAACAGGCCGGCATTCAGCGACCCCATCACATTCTGGTACAGCTCCTCCAGAAAGCTGCAGCCGCTGAAGGTCAGCGCCACCGCCAGCAGCAGTGCCACCAGCCGTAAGGGCAGTTTTCTCACAGAGATCCCTCCTGTCCGTTTTTCTTTCAGCATACCATATTTCTCCCTTCTTCGCAAGCATTCCCCCAGGGAAAGGGCGGCCAATTATGAAAGAATCGTTAATTTTGTCCCCATCCGGTCAAAATCCGCCCCGGTATGCTTGCGCCACAGGAAAAAGATGGCTATAATAGAGGCACAGCAACCCTAACACTCAGCGAGGTGAACCCTTTTGAAAAAGCTTCTTTTGATCGTCAACCCCAAAGCAGGCACCCGGCGCATCGGCCGTGTCCTGCCGGAGGTGATCGAAATATTTAACCGGGCGGACTATGAGGTGACGGTACACATCACCGCCGGCTCCGGAGATTGCACCCAGGTGGTGCGCAGCCGTGGCGCCCAGGCAGATCTGATCGTCTGCGCCGGCGGCGACGGCACCTTCAATGAGGCCGTGGCAGGCATGATGGAAAGCGGCATCGACAGGCCTCTGGGCTATATCCCCTGCGGCTCCACCAACGATTTTGCCATTTCCCTGAAGCTGCCCACGGATCCTGTGAAAGCAGCCCAGTTGATCGTAGACGGCGTGCCGCTGAAGTACGATGTGGGTCTGTTCGGCGACAGATATTTTTCCTATGTAGCCTCCTTCGGCGCTTTCACCCGGGCCTCCTATTCCACGCCCCAGGATGTTAAGAATGCCCTGGGTCACACCGCCTACCTTCTGGAGGGTATCCAGGAGATCTCCCAGATCCGCAAGGAGCATATCCGCATCGAGCTGGACGACCGGATCATCGAGGACGATTTCCTCTTTGGCGCCGTGAGCAATTCCACCTCCATGGGCGGCATCCTCACCCTGGATCCCAGGCAGGTGGATATGCGTGACGGCAAATTTGAGCTGCTGCTGATCCGGGCGCCCCAGGATCTGATGGAGATCCACGAATGCGTCCAGGCGGTGAGCAAGCAGATCTACAACTGCGCCATGATGACCTTCGTCAGCACCAAAAAGCTCACCGTCCACGCCGACGCTTCCATGCCCTGGACCCTGGACGGAGAACGGGAAGAGGGAAGGGAGCAGGTGGTCATTCGCTGCCTGCACCAGGCCATCACGCTGATGGGAAAGGAATAAGCCATGCTCCAGACCACCCTTTGCTATGTGACCCGGGGCGATGAAGTGCTGATGCTTCATCGGGTCAAGAAAAAGAATGATATCAACAAGGATAAGTGGATCGGCATCGGCGGCAAATTTGAAGGGGAGGAATCCCCGGATGAATGCCTCCTGCGGGAGGCCAAAGAGGAGACGGGGCTGACCCTCACCTCCTGGCAGTGCCGTGGTGTGGTGACCTTCCTCACGGAGGATCCCGGCCAGGGAGAATATATGTACCTGTTCACCGCCGACGGTTTTGAGGGGCAGCTCACCGAATGCCCCGAGGGGACGCTGGAATGGGTCAGCCGGGATTTTGTCCGGCAGCTGCCCAAATGGGAGGGAGACCAGATCTTCCTGGATCTTTTGTGGCAGGATGCGCCCTTTTTCCTGCTGAAGCTGCGCTACAACGGCGACAGACTGGTGGAGGCTGTCCTCAACGGCGAAAAAATACGATAATTGCGCATCGCACCGGAGCATTTCGCCCCGGTGCGCCTCTTTTTATAGGGGACGCAAGGCGGACGAGCAATGCTCGCCCCTACAAGGGAGGCGCACCTTATACCTTCCCCCGGGGGGAAGGTGCCGAGCGTAAGCGAGGCGGATGAGGAATGCGGGCGGTAACCTGGCGATAAGTACACCGTATCAGGCTTCTTCCCGTTTCCAACATTTCGCCGTTCCTCTCCCGCCCCAGTGTGCGCACTGGGGCACCCTCCCCCCGGGGGAGGGTATAGGCGGGCGGTGGATGACCTCCCCTACAAAGGCCATCCTGCTTTTTTGTCCGGCAGGAAATTTCATAAAAATTCACATCCCGGACTAGAAGTATTCCCGCATCTGTGTTATAATGTTTGTAAGTATGCCATATGGAGAGAGATACTATGATGGAACTTCTGGCCCCTGCCGGCTCTATGGAAGCCCTGCGTGCCGCCGTCCAGAACGGCGCCGACGCGGTGTACCTTGGCTGCGGCACCCACAATGCCCGCCAGGGCGCGAAAAACTTCACCGTCGAGACCCTTACGGAGGCAGTGCGCTACTGCCATATCCGGGGCGTGGCGGTGCATCTGACTTTGAATACGCTGGTATCCGACCGGGAGATGGATGACGTCTGCCAGCTGATCCGTCATGCCGCGCTGAGCGGCGTGGATGCCTTCATCGTGCAGGATCTGGCAGTGATCCGTCTGTGCAAGCAGATCGCCCCCAACATCCCCATCCACGGCTCCACCCAGATGACCGTCCATTCCCTGTCGGGCGTGCTGCTTTGCGCCGCCTGGGGTCTTTCCCGGGTGGTCCTCAGCCGGGAGCTGAGCCGGGATGAGATCCGCTATATCGCGGAAAAATCCCCCATCGAGATCGAGATCTTTGGCCACGGCGCACTGTGTATGTGCTACTCCGGCCAATGCTACCTTTCCGCAGCCATCGGCGGCCGTTCCGGCAACCGGGGTCGCTGCGCCCAGCCCTGCCGCCAGAGCTATGGCTACGGCCGGTGGGAAAATAAATATCCCCTGAGCCTGCGGGACAACTGTCTGATCCCGTATCTGCAGGAGCTGCAGAGCATGGGTATCGCCTCGCTGAAGCTGGAGGGTCGGATGAAGCGGCCGGAATATGTGGCTGCGGTCACCGGCGTTTACCGCCAGGCGCTGGACACCGGCCGTGTCACCAGAGAGATGGCCGCCACACTGCACGCCGCCTTCAACCGCCAGGGCTTTACCGACGGCTACTACACCGGCAAGATCGGCCCGGTGATGTTCGGCACCCGTGAGGATCGTTACGACGACAATAAATGGCTGCAGCAGATGCGCCAGACCTACGAAAGCGGTGAAAATCCCCTGGTAGGCGTGCGCTTTGACGCGGACATCACCGTGGACAGCAGCAGCCTCACCGTCACCGACCCGGAAGGCCGCAGCTGCTCTGTGAAGGGCCCTGTGCCGGAGCTGGCCAAGACCGTGGCGCTGACCGAGGAAGTGCTGCGCTCCCGTCTGGAAAAGACCGGCGGCACGCCCTTCTACTGCAAGGATGTGCATCTGAACATCGATCCGGGTCTGACCCTGTCCGCTTCCGCCATCAACGCCATGCGCCGGGATGTGCTGAGCCAGCTCACCGCCGTCCGTGGCCGCCGGGAGCAGCCCGCCCTGCACCGGCCTTTGAAGCTGACCAAATTCCCCGGTCGCCGGGAGCATCCCGGTTTGACGGTGCAGGTCACCTCCCGGGAGCAGATCACCCCGAAGCTGCTGAAAATGAATCTGAAGGCGCTGTATGTGCCTGTGCATATCCTGGCCACAGATCCGGACTTCTGCCAGATGCTGCTGGTGCAGGCCCCCGTGGTGGCGGTGCTGCCCAGGATCATCCACGACAATGAGCTGCCCCGGCTGCAGGAGGATCTGCGGCTGATGAAGCGCCTGGGCGTGAAGGAAGCGCTGGTGGGCAATCTGGGTCTGCTGCTGCCGGTGAAGGAAGCCGGCCTGGAGATCCGGGGCGACTTCGGTCTGAATATCTACAATTCCGGCTCCGTGAATCTGCTGCGGGAGCTGGAGCTGCGCTCCGCAACATTGAGCTTTGAGATGACCCTGCCCCAGATCCGGGATGTGAGCAAGGCTATCGATTGCGAGATCTTCGCCTACGGCCGCCTGCCGCTGATGGTCACGGAGAATTGCCTGTACCACAACCGCACCGGCAGCTGCACCTGCAATCTGGGCGTGATCAAGCTCCGGGATCGTACCGGCGCGGAATTCCCCGTGATCCGGGACGGCGACAAGTGCCGCAGCGTGGTGCTCAACGGCAAGAAGCTGAACTGGCTGGATCGGCAAAGTGATCTTGCCAAGCTTGGACTTTGGGCCGTGCGGCTGTACTTCACCACAGAAAATGCCGGCGAGGTGGACAATGTGCTTTCCGCCTACCGCAATCCCCCAGCCTTCGACGCCGGCTCCTGCACCCGCGGTCTCTACCTGCGTGGCTTGGAGTAAATATATCATCGATCGCCGCACCCAAGCCTCCCTTGTGTAAAGGGAGGTGCCCCGAAGGGGCGGAGGGATTGTTGCAGTATGCAGTACGCATTCGCCAAAACGCCGGGCGAATACAAAGCATTGTGCCGCACAATCCCTCAGTCATTATTTCACTTTTAGTGAAATAATGACAGCTCCCTTTGCACAAGGGAGCCTTTTGGCGCTCCCGCGCCGAAAAAACCAACTCACGAAAGGAAACCTTCCTATGCAGCTGATACTGGCATCCCAATCTCCCCGGCGCAAGGAGCTGCTGGGTCTGTTTCATATTCCCTTTACCGTCCGGATCGCCGACATTGACGAGACCATGGACCCTGCAAAAGCCCCCTATGACGAGGTGGCCCGGGTGAGCCTTCTGAAGGCAAAGGCCGTGGAGGCAAACGCCGAAGATGTGGTCATCGCCGCGGACACCATCGTTGTCTGCGACGGCAGGACCCTGGGCAAGCCCCATTCGGAGGAAGAAGCGGCCGGGATGCTGCGCCTCCTCTCCGGCCGGGATCACCAGGTGATGACCGGCATGACCGTACTGCGGGGCAATACCCACAGAAGCATCACCGAGGTGACGGACATCCATTTCCGTGCGCTTTCCGAAAATGAGATCGCACGCTATGTAGCCTCCGGCGAGCCTATGGACAAGGCCGGCGCTTACGGCATCCAGGGCGGCGCGGCACTTTTCGCGGAGAAAATGGTGGGGGATTACTATAATGTTATGGGGCTGCCGGTATGCCGGCTGTGGCAGCTGCTTTCCCAAATCGCGCCGGAGATCATGGAGGATATCCTATGAAACACTTTTTTACCACCAAGGTCCGTGTGGTACTGGTGGTGGCTGTGCTGCTGGCAGCAGCGCTGGCCATTGCCACCAATCTGACGGGCATGACCGTGGGTGAGCTGCTGGTACAGGAGGTGCTGACCCCCCTGCGCACCGGCATCAGCCGTCTGACCGACCAGGCAGAGCAGATCTACGGCTATATTTTTGAATATGAGGCCCTGGCCGCCAAAAACGAGCTTCTGGAGCAGGAACTGGCCCAGATGGAGAACGCTGCCCACCGGGCAGACTCTCTGCAGCGGGAAAATGAGCGCCTGCGCAAGCTTCTGGAGCTGAAGGCCCAGCACGAGGACTATGAGCTGGTGGATGCCTACATCATCTCCTGGGACAGCGTGGACTGGACCAGCGGCTGCACCGTCAACCGTGGCTCCAAATCCGGCATTGAGGTCGGCATGTGCGCCATCACCGAAAGCGGCGCCGTGGTGGGTATCGTCACCGAGGTCGGCCCCAGCTACAGCGTCATCAAGACCATTCTGGACTCCACATTGCAGATCAACGGCACTCTGTCCACCTCCGGCTACAGCGGCATCGTCAACGGCTCTTATATGGAAGGCGAAGAGAATATGCTGCGCATGGAGTATATCCACACCGCGGCCGTGATCATGAACAATGACCAGGTGGTCACCGCCGGCTCCATCGTGTTCCCCCGGAATCTGCTGCTGGGCAAGGTAGTGGACGCGGGCTTCAATGACACCGGCGTTGCCAAGTACGCCATCCTGGAGCCTGCCGCTGACATCAGTTCTCTGGAGCAGGTATTTATCCTCACCGGCTTTGAAGGTGGTTAAGCTATGATCTTCCGCAAAAAACACGAATTCCGGCCGGATCCTACGGATTCCGGTCTGGCGGGACGGCTGCATCTGACCAAAAAGGAGCGGTATGCCATCCTTCGATGGTCGCTGCTGAGTCTGTATGTACTGCTGCTTTCCCTGACCCAGGATGTGATCTTCTGCCGTGTGCAGATCCTGGGCGCCACCACGGATCTGGTCAGCTGCGGCATTTTGCTGATCTGCATGCTCCAGGATCCGGGCACCGGCGGCGTTTTTGCCCTGCTGGCCGCCACCTTTTACTTTTTCACCGGCACCGCACCGGGCGCGTATACCATCGCGCTGCTGCCCATCCTGGGCATGCTGATGAACATCCTTCGGCATGTTCTGCTGCGCCGGTCCTTTGGCACGGCGCTGATCTGCACCGGCATCTGCATGATGCTTTATGAGCTGATCGTATTCGCCGCGGGCCTGTTTTTGGGCAGCACCACCCCGGACCGCCTGCTGCGGTTCGTCACCACGGGACTTCTGAGCATCGCGCTGATCCCTCTGATGTACCCCGTCGTAGTTTCCATTGGCAAAATTGGAGGAGAATCATGGAAAGACTAACCCGTGTCCGATCTTTTTTTCTGTTTTTGGCGTTCTGTGTGATCGTAGGCTTCTTTGCTCTGCGGTTATTTGATATCCAGCTGATCGAGACAGACGGTAAGACCGACAACACCAAGACCTTTACCACCGTTACCCGTGTCAAGGCCGCCCGCGGCGACATCCGTGACCGGAACGGTAATGTGCTGGTCAGCAACCGTGCCAGTTATGACCTGGTATTTAACCACTATGTTCTGCTCAGCTCCGGCAAAGCCAATCAATCTTTGAAAACGCTGCTGGATCTGTGCCGGGAGCAGCAGATCGAATACATCGATCACTTCCCCATTTCCAAGACCGCGCCCTTTACCTCCACCCTGGATGACTATAACGCCGCCTGGCGTGGCTACTACCAGGCCTTCCTGGGTTCCCGGAATCTGGACTCGGACATCAATCCCACCCTGCTGATGCAGACCCTGCGCACAAGCTACAAGATCCCCGAGGATTGGACCGACGAGGAAGCCCGGGCCGTTATCGGTATCCGCTATGAGATGGAGCTGCGGCAGGATATCACCAACCTTTCCAACTATGTGTTCATTGAGGATATCGACTCGGCAGACCAGGCTGCCATCCTGGAGCTGGCCATCCCGGGTCTGAAGACCGAATCCTCCACCGTGCGGGAATACCACACGGAATACGCTGCTCATATCCTGGGCTATGTGGGACAGATGAGCTCTGCCCAGTGGGAGGAATACAAGAATAAGAAGACTGAGAACGGCGTAGCCGCCTACTCCATGGACGCTCTGGTGGGTCAGAGCGGTCTGGAGGCTGTATATGAAAAGTATCTCCACGGCATCGACGGCTGGCGTGTGGATGTGGTCACCGCCGACGGCACCATCGTGGAGCAGTATTACCGCACCGTGGAGATCAACGGCAAGAAGGTGGAGCAGAAGCCCATCGCCGGCCAGAATGTGGAGCTGACCATTGATCTGGGTCTGCAGCAGTCCGCGGAAGATTCCATGGAGCAGCTCTTCCTGGGTCTGAAGGAAGTGGAGGAGGGTGAAGAAGAAGCAGAGCCAAAGCCCGGCCACGACGTGGAAGGCGGCGCCGTGATTGCCCTGGACATCAAGACCGGCCAGATCCTGGTCTGCGCCAGCTACCCCACCTATGACCTGAGCCGTTTCTTCGAGGATTATCAGCAGATCCTGGACGCGGAGTTCGACCCCCTGTACAACCGTGCCCTGCAGGCCGCCTATCCCCCCGGCTCCGTATACAAGATGTCCATGGTCGTGGCGGGTATCGAAAATAAGATCATCGTCCCCGGCACCCAGATCGAGGACAAGGGTGTCTACGAAAAGTATAAGAACCAGGGCTTTACCGCCAACTGCCTGATCTGGACCGCCTCTGGCGGAACCCAGACCCACGGCTCCATCAACGCGGCAGAAGCGCTGATGCACTCGTGCAACTACTTCTTCTATGACATCGGCGACCGGCTGACCATGGATCAGATCGACGCGGTGGCCAAGGGCTTCGGCCTTGGCGAGCCTACCGGTGCCGAGCTGGAGACCAACATCGGCTACCGTGCCAACGAAGAGACCAAGAAGCTGCTGCACACCGGTGTCGACTCCTACTGGTACATGGCTGACCAGATCATGGCCTCCATCGGCCAGTCCGACAATCAGTTCACCCCTTTGCAGATGTGTGTCTATATCAGCACCCTGGTCAACAAGGGCGTGCGCTACAAGACCACCTTCTTAAACCGTGTGGTGTCCTCCGACTACCGTGAGCTGATCACCAGCAGCAAGGTGGAGGTCATGAGCACCATGCCTCTTTCCGACGCCGCTTATTCCGCCGCCATGACCGGTATGCGTCTGGTGGTCTCCAACCCCGCCGGCTCCGGCTGGGCCTACTTCCGCAATTCCGCTTATACCGTCGCCGCCAAGACCGGTACCGCCGAGCACGGCGGCGCAGGCTCTGACCACGGTGCCTTTGCCTGCTTTGCCCCCTACGAGGATCCCCAGATCGCCATCGTGGTCTACGGCGAGAAGGTCGGCGCCGGTTATATGCTGGCAGATGTTGCCAAGGCCGTATTCGACACCTACTTCAGCCTGAGCATGGGCGACGACATGGTCCAGGGCGAAAATCAGCTGGGCTAAGCCGGGAGGAAGGAAAATGCTGAACAAGCTGCGCGCTGTAGCTGACTATTTCGAGGAGCTTTGCGCCCGGTCAGAGCAGCCGGATTTCTACGCGGACCCCAAAAAGGCCGCCGCCATCCTCCGGGAGAAAAATGACCTGGAGCCGGTGGTGGAGGCTTACCACAGCTATCTGGCTGCCCTGCAGGAGATGGAGGATGCCCAGGAGCTGATGAGCGACCCGGAAATGAAGGAATTTTGCCAGGAGGCTTTCCAAAGCGCCAAAACCCGCAGCGAAGAGCTGTACCGCCAGCTGCAGATCCTGCTGCTGCCCAGGGATCCCAACGACGAGAAAAGCGTCATCGTGGAGATCCGTGGCGGTGTCGGCGGTGAGGAAAGCGCCCTGTTTGCCCACAGTTTGTTCCGGATGTACTCCATGTACGCCGCCCGGAAGGGCTGGCGCATCGAGCTGATGACCTACAACGATACGGAGCTGGGCGGCGTGAAGGAAGCGGATTTTGTGATCAGCGGTCGTGGCGCCTGGTCCCGGATGAAGTATGAATCCGGCGTCCACCGGGTGCAGCGGGTGCCGGAGACCGAATCCGGCGGCCGTGTCCACACCTCCACCGCCACGGTGGCGGTGCTTCCGGAGATGGAAGAGGTGGATGTGCAGCTGAATCCTGCGGATATCGAGATGCAGGTGTACCGGGCTTCCGGCGCCGGCGGCCAGCATGTGAATAAGACCAGCTCCGCCGTCCGGCTGATCCACAAGCCCACGGGCATTGTGGTGGCTTGCCAGGAGGAGCGCAGCCAGCTGCAGAACCGGGAAAAATGTATGCGCCTGCTGGCCTCCAAGCTATATGAGATCGAGCAGGAGAAGCTGGACTCCCAGGTCACCGGCATGCGCCGCAGCCAGGTGGGTACCGGTATGCGCAACGAGCGGATCCGCACCTACAATTTCCCCCAGGGACGGGTCACGGATCACCGGATCGGTCTGACCCTATATAAGATCGATGCCATCATGGACGGGGATATCGATGAGATCATCGATGGCCTCGCCACCGCCGACCAGGCGGAAAAGCTGAAAAACGCACAGTAAATTAAGATTGGGTGCACAGCCATCGTAGGGGTGGGTCTTGACCCTCCCTAAACCCGAAACCTTAGAATATGCCGGTTTTTGCGAAAATGCGACATTTATGCGTTAAACTTGCAGCTCATATATCGCCATGTTAAGGGAGGGTCAAGACCCTCCCCTACGGAATGACAGTACGATAAACTGAAATTTGAAGGCCTGCATGGCCTGCAAAGGAAGAACATTATGGAATTTCTCACAAATTCTCCGGAGGAGACGGAAGCCGTTGGCGCGGCGCTGGGCAAGGCCCTGGATGCCGGCACGATCATCGCCTACCGGGGGGATCTGGGCGCCGGCAAGACCGCCTTTACCCGTGGACTTGCCCGGGGTCTTGGCTGCCGGGACACGGTGACCAGCCCCACCTACACCATTGTAAATGAATATCTCAGCGGTCGGCTGCCCCTGTTTCATTTTGATATGTATCGTCTGGGCAGCAGCGACGAGCTTTTTGACATCGGCTGGGAGGATTATCTGGACCGGGGCGGCGTATGTGCCGTAGAGTGGAGCGAAAATGTGGCCGATGCCATGGAGGACGCCATCCTGGTCAGTATCCGCAAGACCGGCGACGACAGCCGCTGCATCACCATCGAAGGAGGCAATATCCATGCTCTTAGCCTTTGAGACCTCGGCAAAAGCCGCCAGCGTTGCCCTGTTTGACGGACAGACCCTGCTGGGGGAAAGCTACCAGAATACCGGCCTGACCCACAGCCAGACCCTGATGGTCATGGCACAGCAGCTGCTGGAGCAGTGCGGCGTGGAGGTATCCCGGCTGGACGGCGTGGCCGTAGCGGAAGGCCCCGGCAGCTTCACCGGCGTGCGCATCGGCATGGCCGCCGCCAAGGGTCTTGCCTGGGGCGGGCAGCTGCCCCTTTACGGGGTTTCCACCCTGTATGCCATGGCTCTGGGCCTGGGAATTTACCAGGGTTATGTATGCCCTGTCATGGATGCCCGGCGGCAGCAGGTGTATAACGCACTGTTTTATGTAAACCAAGGCACCGTGACCCGTGTCGCTCCCGACCGGGCCATTGCCCTGGAAGACCTGAAAAAAGAGCTGGCAGCCCTGTCTGAGCCTGTCTATCTGGTGGGTGACGGCGCGACCCTTTGCCACCGGACGCTGTCCGGGGAGGTGGGCAATCTTGTGATGCCTGCCGGCCACCGGATGCATCAGCGGGCCGTGGGCGTAGGTCTGGCGGCGCTGGAGAAGATCCACACCGGCGATCCTGGCGACGGCAAGGCCCTTGTCCCCAATTACCTGCGCCTTTCCCAGGCTGAGCGGGAAAGACTGGAGAAAAGCGGTCAGCTGAAGGCGGAAAATTGAAAGTAGGGACCGGCCACCGGCCGCGCCGTATACCTTCCCCCGGGGGAGGGTATTGGGCCGATGTGGTCATCGGCCCCTACAGGGATCATCGAAGATTGGTTATTTTTACTCCTCATCGAACTGCATAAAAAGACTCCCCTGCAGGTATGGTCTGCAGGGGAGATTTTACGCTTATCTTCTTTTTGCCAGAGGCTCGCAGCGATCCTGGATCAGCAGCAGATCCGTAAGGATGGTATTGGAAAGCAGGAAGCCTTCGGGAGTGAGCCGCCAGCGGCCGCCCTCGCCCCGCAAGGTCTGTCCGTGCTTGCGCAGCTCCTCCAGCTTCTCCTCCAGAGGCGCGAAGGGAAGCAGGAACTGCTTCTCATACTCCTCGCCGCTGATGCCGAAGGTGGTGCGCAGGCGCATCATCAGGTATTCCCCTGCCCGTTCTCTCAGGGGAACCTCCTGCACCTCTTCCAGGACCTGTCCGCCGTTTTCGATGCCGTCGATATAGCCACGCAGGTCACGAATGATCTTAAACCGCTTACCGGCAAAATCGGAGCTGGCATCCGGGCCGAAGCCCAGGTATTCTCCACCGGTCCAGTACTTCATATTATGCCGGGACTCCAGACCGCGCTTGGCGAAATTGGAGATCTCATACTGGCGGTAGCCCTTCCGGCGCAGGATCTCCACCGCGGCCAGGTACATATCCGCCTGGTCATCGTCCTCCGGCAGCTTCACATAGGGAAGGTTGGCGTACAGGGGCGTGCCCTCCTCCACCTTCAGACCGTAGCAGCTGATATGCTCCGGGGCAAGCTTCAGCACATTGTGCAGCGTATCCTCCCAGGAGATGGGGGTCTGTCCCGGCAGGCCGTAGATCAGATCCACGGAAAGGTTCTTGAAGCCGGCACGACGGATCTTACTCACCGCGTCCACCGCCTGCTCATAGGTATGGACACGGCCGATCTTCTTCAGGATCTCATCGTCATCACACTGGATGCCCAGGCTGACCCGGGTAAAGCCCTCGGCACGCAGCCGGTGGAGCAGCTTGGGAGATACGGAATCGGGGTTTGCCTCGAAGGTGATCTCCGCGTCGGAGTACACATCGAAGCTGCGGCGGATGGCGGTGAGGATGGTAGCCATGCCGTCCGCGCCGAAGAAGCTGGGCGTGCCGCCGCCGAAGTACACCGTGTCCACCTGGTAGCCGGGTGCCAGAGCGCCGGCCTCCTTGATATGATTGCACACCGCGTCCAGATAATCGTCCATCAGACGGTCATCCTTGGTGGCAATGGAGTAAAAGTCGCAGTACTGGCATTTGCTGCGGCAAAAGGGCACATGGATATAGATGCCCAGAGGTGTCTTGTTTTTCTGTCCAAACAGGGCCATAGCGCTTTTCCTCCTTTAATCCTCGTCCAGCTTCAGCACGGCCATGAAGGCCTCGCTGGGAACCGACACGGTGCCGAAGGTACGCATACGCTTCTTGCCTTCCTTCTGCTTCTCCAGCAGCTTCTTCTTACGGGTGATGTCGCCGCCGTAGCACTTGGCCAACACATCCTTACGCAGGGCCTTGATGGTCTCACGGGCGATGATCTTGCCGCCGATGGCCGCCTGCACCGGGATCTCAAACTGGGCACGGGGAATATTCTCTTTCAGCTTTTCGCAGATCTTCCGGGCCCGGGGGTAGGCATTGTCCGCAAAGAGGATGAAGCTCAGTGCGTCCACGATATCGCCGTTGAGCAGAATATCCAGCTTCACCAGCTTGCTGGGGCGGTAGCCGATCAGCTCATAGTCCAAGCTTCCGTAGCCACGGGTGCGGGACTTGAGGGCATCGAAGAAGTCGTAGATGATCTCATTCAGCGGCATCTCATAGTGCAGCTCCACACGGTTAGCATCCAAATAGACCATATCCTTGAATTCGCCGCGGCGCTGCTGCGCAAGCTCCATGATATTGCCCACATATTCCTGGGGTGCGATGAGATTGACCTTGGCGAAGGGCTCCTCTGCCAGCTGGATCTCCATGGGATCCGGGTAATCCAGAGGGGTATAGACCATCAGTTCCTCACCATTCAGCTTGGTGACCCGGTAGACGACATTGGGAGCAGTGGTGATCAGATCCAGATTGTATTCCCGCTCCAGACGCTCCTGGATGATCTCCATATGCAGCAGACCCAAAAATCCACAGCGGAAGCCGAAGCCCAGGGCAATGGAGCTTTCCAGCTCATAGGACATGGAAGCATCGTTCAGCTTCAGCTTTTCCAGGGCGTCCCGGAGATCCTGATACTTGGCACCGTCAGCAGGATACACGCCGGAGTAGACCATGGGCTGCACCTGCCGGTAGCCGGGCAGGGGCTGGGGTGCGGGATCCGCCACGGTGGTGATGGTATCGCCCACCTGGGTATCCGCCACATTCTTGATGGAGGCAGTGATATAGCCGACTTCACCGGCACCCAGACTGTCCCGAGGCGTCAGACCCAGGGGATTCATGGTACCCACCTCCACCACCTTGTAGGTAGCGCCGGTGGCCATCATCTTGATATCCATACCGGGCTTCACCGTACCCTGCTTGATGCGGGTGTAGACGATGACGCCCCGGTAGCTGTCGTACTGGCTGTCGAAGATCAGCGCCTGCAGGGGCGCTTCCCGGTCGCCGGTGGGAGCGGGGACATCCCGGACGATCATTTCCAGCACGGAGCGGATATTGATGCCGTTTTTGGCAGAAATTTCGGGGGAATCCTCTGCGGGGATGCCGATGATATCCTCCACCTCGGCCTTTACCTCCGCCGGACGGGCAGAGGGCAGGTCGATCTTATTGATCACCGGCAGCACTTCCAGACCCGCATCGATGGCAAGGTAGGTATTGGCCAGAGTCTGGGCCTCCACACCCTGGGAAGCATCCACCACCAGCACCGCGCCCTCGCAGGCAGCCAGGCTGCGGGAAACTTCGTAATTGAAGTCCACATGACCGGGGGTGTCGATCAGATTCAGGGCATAAGTCTCCCCGTCGTCGGCGGTGTAGTTCAGCTGTACCGCGGTGGCCTTGATGGTGATGCCGCGCTCCCGCTCCAGCTCCATGGAGTCCAGGATCTGCTGCTCCATCTGGCGGCGGTCAATGGCATCGCACTCCTCCAGCAGACGGTCGGCAAGGGTGGACTTACCGTGGTCGATATGGGCGATGATGGAAAAATTGCGGATCTTGCTAAGTTCTGTCATATTAGAATACCTCAGTATTGTGAAGATTCAAATTGGGGATTGGCTCACGGTTTGCATCGCACCCAAGCCTCCCTTGTGTAAAGGGAGGTGGCAAAAATCTATGATTTTTGACGGAGGGATTGTCGCAGAAGGCAGCTGGAATTCGCCGAAACGCAAGGCAAATACGATAGATTGTACCGCACAATCCCTCAGTCATTATTTCGCTTTTTGCGAAATAATGACAGCTCCCTTTGCACAAGGGAGCCTTTACGCGCTCCCGCGCCGGTGCGGCAAACAAAAATTTACCGATATTCCAATCCATTATACCGAAGATTCGGGAAAAAGTAAACCGTATGTTTTCGGGAAAATGGGGGAAAACTGTAGTCACTGCCCGACAATTTGGAGAAAAGTCCGGAAATTTTGAAAATTTTCCTCCAAATACCCTTGTCAAACCTTAGGAAAAGGTATATAGTCTTACCGCCTAACAAAGAACCACTAAGAAAAAGAGGAGCGATAGAACGTGAGCAGTAGCAAAAAGAATGCCGCAAAGCAGCCCGCCGAAGACCTGCAGGCCGTGCTGCAGAGCATGATCGCCCAGGGCCGTAAGGATGGTATGATCCGGGCCTCCGATCTGAATGCCCAGCTGGAAAAGCTGGATCTGTCCCCAGAGAAGATCGAAGAGATATACGACCGCTTTGAGGCCATGAACATCCAGATCATCGGCAACGACCTGGACCTGGATCTGGGCGATGCCCTGGACCTGGGCCTGGACGACGACATTGACCTTGCCGGCGTGGAAGATGAAGATCTGGTAGACCCTTTGGATCTGGCAGCGGAATACAATCTGGACGATCCTGTGCGTATGTACCTGAAGGAGATCGGCCAGGTGAAGCTGCTTTCCGCGGAAGAGGAAGTGGAGCTGGCCAAGCGTGTCTGCGAAGGCGACCAGGAAGCCAAAAACAAGCTGACCGAGGCAAACCTGCGTCTGGTGGTCTCTATCGCCAAAAAATATTCCGGCCGCGGCCTGCACATCCTGGATCTGATCCAGGAAGGCAACACGGGCCTCATCCGTGCCGTGGACAAATTCGACTGGACAAAGGGAAACAAATTCTCTACATATGCCACCTGGTGGATCCGGCAGGCCATCACCCGTGCCATCGCCGATCAGGCCCGTACCATCCGGGTGCCGGTGCATATGGTGGAGGTCATCAACAAGGCCACCCGCTGCAACCGTAAGCTGGTACAGGAGCTGGGCCGTGAGCCTACCGTGGAGGAGATCGCCGCGGAGCTGGGCCTGCCTGTGGAGAAGATCATCGAGGCCAACCGCACCGCCGCGGATACCTTGAGCCTGGACACCCCCGTGGGTGACGAGGAAGACACCTCCATCGGCTCCTTCGTGGAAGACGAGCGTACCCCCGGTCCTGCCGACGCCACCTCCAACGCCCTGCTTGCCGAGGCGCTGAAGGAAATCCTGGACACCCTGACCGAGCGGGAAGCGGATGTGCTGCGCATGCGCTTCGGTATGTACGACGGCCGCACCCACACCCTGGAGGAGGTGGGCCAGATCTTCGGCGTTACCCGTGAGCGTATCCGCCAGATCGAGAACAAGGCCATCCGTAAGCTGCGCCATCCCAGCCGCGCCAAGAAGATCAAGGACTTCTACTGCTGAACTTAAGCATTTCACCCCGACAGAGGATGCCTCTGCCGGGGTGTTTTTTTGTCCATGCATGCCTGATCGTAATGACGGCGCACCTATGGCAATACCGTAGGGCGGGGCCTTGGTCCCGCCGCAAAAGGCTTCTCCTGGAGGAGAAGCTGGCATTTGCGAGGAACGAGCAAATGACTGATGTGGTGTAGGGTGCGCAGCACCCGTTAGTGCAGTTCGATTCTGCTTCGCAGACCACCACATCCGCCCCAGTGTGCGCACTGGGGCACCTTCTCCTCGAGGAGAAGGCTTTTGGGCCGATGTGGTCATCGGCCCCTACGACAGGTGGCGTGTGGGGGCATTTTCGCTTTCAGCGCATTTTCATAAAAATGTAACAAATTTCAGCCCGGAATCCGTTGCCAAAAAAATGCGTGTGTGGTATAATACGCACATATATCTTCATTTTAAGGAAAGGGAACGCGTATGATATTCGGAAAGCATATCAATCGGTATTATCTCAAATTTGCCGGTTGGCTGATCCTGGGTCTTTTGGCGCTGGTCATGGTGGATATCCTGCAGCTGCAGATCCCCGAGCTTTACGGCATGGTCATTAACGGCATGAACGAAGGCAAGGTCATGATCGACGAGGTGGAGCACATCTTCGATGTGGACTTCCTGCTGGACAGCATCTGTATGCCCATGGTCTGGGTGATCCTCGCCATGGTCTTCGGCCGCTTCTTATGGCGCATCTGCTTCTTCGGCAGCGCCGTAAAGCTGGAAGAGGAGCTGCGAAACAAAATGTTCAGCCACGCCAAGGAGCTGAGCCGGGAATACTACCAGGTGAATAAGGTGGGCGATCTGATGAGCCTGTTCACCAACGATCTGGACACGGTGCAGGAATGCTTCGGCTGGGGCGTCATGATGTTCTTCGACGCGTTGATCCTGGGCATCATGGCTCTGTGGAAAATGTGGCAGATGGATGCCGCGCTGACTCTGCTATCTCTGATCCCCATGGTTTTCCTGCTGGCCTCCGCCACGGTGGTTGGCAAACAGCTGACCAAAAAATGGGACGCCCGGCAGGAGGCTTACTCCCGCCTGTCCGACTTCTCCCAGGAGAGTTTCTCCGGCATCGCCGTGATCAAGGCCTTCGTGAAGGAAGGCAAGGAGCTTTGGGCCTTCAAGAAGCTGAATGTGGAAAATGAGGAGGCCAACCTGGCCCACACCAAGGCATCGGTGCTTTTCCGGGTGCTGGTGACATTGTTCGTGGAGAGCGTGATCTGCATCATTCTGGGCTACGGCGGCTATCTGGTACATAAGGATGTATTCAACGCCGGCCAGCTGCTGGAGTTCATCGGCTATTTCAACTCTGTCATCTGGCCTGTGATGGCCGTCTCCGAGCTGATCGATATGTCCAGCCGGGGCAGAGCTTCCCTAAACCGTCTGGGCGATCTGCTGGATGCGCCGGTGGTGGTCAAGGATCGCCCGGGCGCCCAGGAGCTGACGGATGTGCAGGGCAGCATCGAATTCCGGGAGCTGAGCTTCCGCTACCCCGACGGAGAATTTGACGCCCTCAGCGACATTTCCTTTACCATCCAGGCCGGCGAGAGCATCGGTCTGGTGGGCAAGACCGGCTCCGGCAAGACCACTCTGGTGGATCTGATCCTGCGTACCTACAATGTCCCCGACGGCACACTGTTCATCGACGGCAAGGATGTCAACGAGCTGACCATCCGCTCCGTGCGGGAGGCCTGCGCCTATGTGCCTCAGGACAATTTCCTGTTCTCCGATACCATTGAAAACAACATTTCCTTCGGCGTCGACCGTTCCAACGAGAAGGCCGTGGCCCATGCCGCCCGGATGGCGGATGTCCACAGCAATATCCAGGAATTCAGCCAGGGCTACGGCACTGTCCTGGGCGAACGGGGCGTCACCGTCTCCGGCGGCCAGAAGCAGCGCATCTCCATTGCCCGGGCGCTGATGAAGGACGCTCCCATTCTGATCCTGGACGACAGCGTTTCCGCGGTGGATACCAAGACCGAAAAGACCATCCTGGAAAACCTCCATACCACCCGGGAAGGTAAGACCACCATCCTCATCGCCCACCGGGTCAGCACCATCGAGAGAATGGACAAGATCCTCTTTATCGATGACGGCAAGCTTGCCGCCTTCGGCCCCCATGATCAGCTGTACGCCACCTGCCCGGAATATCAGAAAATGGTAGACCTGCAGAAGCTGGAAGAGGAAGGAGGCAACGGCAATGACTGAGTTTGTTATGGAATATCTGCCTGTGGTGATCGTTGCCGCCATTATCGGCGCCTTCACCATCGCCTTCATCCTGGCCTACTTCGCTTTGAAAAAGCATAAGGAAAAGGGCGATGATCTGGATCGGAAAATGTCCGACAAGGAGATCGTCATCCGCCTTCTGCGCTATGCCAAGCCCTACGCGGGCAATTTCGTAGGCGTGTTCTTCATCATGCTGTTTTCCATCGTCTACGATATTCTCTCTCCCCTGCTGATCGGTGATATCCAGGCGCTGATCAAAGCTGATTTCCAGCTGAAGGATCTGTTCCTCCGTGTGGGTGTCTACGCAGGCATCCTGGTGGTGAGTTTGATCTGCACCTATCTGCAGGCCATGGTGCTGCAGAAGACCGGTCAGAAGATCCTGTCCCAGATCCGTCTGGATGTATTTACCCACATTGAGCAGCTGAGCCACGATCAGCTGAACAACATCCCCGTAGGCAAGCTGGTAACGAGAGTTACCAACGATCCCAACCGCATCTCCTTCATGTTCACCAATATCCTGGTGACTTTGGTGAAGAACTCCATGGTCATCGTGGGCGTGCTGGCTGCCATGCTGCTGCTCAACTACGCTCTGACGCTGATGGTGCTGTGCTTCGTACCCTTTGTGGTGATCTTCACGCTGATCTTCCGGCAGTTCTCCCGTCGGGTCCACCGGCAGGTGAGCAATACCACCACCGACATCAACACCTACCTGTCCGAGAATCTTTCCGGCATGAAGATCACCCAGATCTTCAACCGGGAGGAAAAGAAGCTGGAGGATTTCGTCCAGCGCAGCGCCGGCCTTCGCAAGGCCAAGCAGAACCGGATGTATGTCTTCGGCATCTTCCGGCCGATGGTGTATATGCTCTTCGTGGGCAGCCAGCTGTGCCTGTTCTACTTCGGTGCCAAGGGACATATCCAGCAGACCGAATTCCTGGGTCAGATGATCACCAGCGAGATCGTGGTCTCCTTCTACCTGTTTATTTCCCGTTTCTTCAACCCCATCCAGACCCTGGCGGAGCAGTTTGATATGCTCCAGCAGTCCTTCGCCGGCGCGGAAAAGATCTTCAGCATCCTGGATATCGAACCCCAGGTGGTGGACGAGCCGGATGCCATCGAGCTGGAGGAGATCAAGGGCGAGATCGAATTTAAGGATGTATGGTTTGCCTACAAGGAGGACGAATGGGTCCTCAAGGGCGTATCGTTCCATGTGCAGCCCAAGCAGACGGTGGCCTTCGTAGGCTCCACCGGCTCCGGCAAGACCACGATCCTCAGCCTCATCTGCCGCAATTACGACATCCAGAAGGGCCAGATCCTCATCGACGGCATCGATATCCGCCGCATCAAGATCTCCTCCCTGCGCCGTCACTTCGGCCAGATGCTGCAGGATGTGTTCCTGTTCTCCGGCGATATCCGCAGCAACATCCTGCTGCGCAAGGAGGATGTGACTGACGAGCAGGTGATGGAAGCCTGCCGGTATGTGAATGCCGACCGGTTCATCAACCGCCTGGAGAAGGGGCTGGACGAGCCTGTGCGGGAGCGGGGCAACAATTTCTCCGCCGGTCAGCGGCAGCTTCTGAGCTTTGCCCGGACCATCATCCACAAGCCCGCGGTGATGATCCTGGACGAGGCCACCGCCAACATCGACACGGAAACAGAGCTGCTGATCCAGGATTCTCTGGAGAAGATGAAGAACATCGGCACCATGCTGATCGTTGCTCACCGCCTCAGCACCATCCAGCACGCGGACAACATCATTCTCCTGTCCCACGGCCAGATCATGGAGCAGGGCAACCACCAGCAGCTGCTGCAGCAGCGGGGAAGATACTACCAGCTGTATACCCTGCAGTATGAAAAGCAGAAGCTGAACGAAGCGTGATACAAAATAAAATGCCACGGTTTTACACCGTGGCATTTTTTCTGAGGATATACCCAGTACGCGCCTTCTCTCCGTAACAATCGGTCAAAAGCAAAGCTCTTGCGCCAAACGGTAATTTATGGTATAATTTCTGTACAAGCTATCTTAGCTTTTTCAAATCAGCATTTCCCACAATTACGGAAGGAGCGATATGAATGAAAAGAGTTATGGGTATCATACTGGTATTAATAATTGTCGCCTGCGTGTTTGCTTTTATCTGCAGCAACGATGATCCCGCCAGCTTAGCAACGCCCCCATCAACCGAAACGACAGAATCTTCTGCGTCTGCTGCCGCTCCGGAGGAAGGCACTTCCGTGTCTGCTACCGCTCCGGAGGAAAGTACCACAGCTACTGATGAAATAGAAAGTACCGGCGCAACTGACCCTGAGGAATCCGCTGCCCCTTCTGAAACAGAAGATCCGCCACCTTCCACACAGCCAGCAACAACAAAGCCCACCACTCCCACACAGACCAAACCCGGCAACACACAAGGTGGAAACTCCGGCCCCAAGGTCATTGCCCAGGGAAACTGGGATAGCGGACCGGTAGTATGGAAAATCACCGAGGATGGGACACTTTCCTTCGAAGTTGAGGGTAGATACCACATCCAAGGAAAGATGGATTACATCTGGCAGCGACAATACGGAGAATTCATTACAAAAGTGGTAATTGGGGATGGAATTACATCCATTCCTAACAATGCCTTTAATTTCATGCCAAACCTCAAGGAGGTCTATATTGGCAACGCCGTAACGATTATTAGAGACCATGCTTTTACTAGATGCCCCAGTCTGGAATCTGTTGTTTTCCCTGAAAGCTTGAAAACACTGGAGAAAAACGCCTTTGAAGACTGCACTTCGTTGACCTCAGTTGTCTTCAAAGGAAAAACCTCCATTGGAAAACAGGCCTTCGTTGGTTGTGTTAATATAACCTCTGTCACCATGGAAAATGTTGTGGCTATCGGCACCAGCGCTTTTGCAGGCTGTTCCAGCCTTAAGGCGATTACGATTCCTTCTAATGTTACCGAAATCCCAGAAAGAGCCTTTTCTGGTTGCAGCAGTTTGGAAACTATTTCCTTCGCTGAAGGGACCGCACTGCAAACTATCGGGATGTATGCTTTCCGTGGCGCTGCCATTCGGGAATTAACTCTCCCGGAAAGCCTTACAGTTATCGACTATCAGGCCTTCGCAGAGTGCAAGCAGTTGCAGTCCTTACACCTCCGGGGTAATAATCCTCGCATAGGACAATATGTATTTCAGAATTGCACAAGTTTAGAAAAAGTAATTATTGAGAATTGCGGTCTATATGCAAACGTTTTTGAAGGATGCAACGCAATCACCAGCATAGAGTTCTATAACCCCCGTACATGTAAGATTGCCGATCTTCCCAGTCTTTCCTCTGTGGTAGTCAGCGGAACTGCCTCATCAACTGGCAGTTTTCAAAACTGCTCTGCCTTAACCAGCGTAGCTATTCAAGCTCCTATTACGAGCGTTTCTGAGCGGGCATTTTATAACTGCCCTGCGCTTACTTCTATCACGCTTCCCGAAACTGTTCAGAAGATCTACAATTATGCCTTTGTGGGTTCTGGCATTACGAAAATCACCATACCGGCAAGTGTCACAATATTAGGGGATACAGTGTTCTCCAGCCAAACGACCGAGATCACCTTCCTCGGCAACGCACCTGAACAGATAGATTCTGCCGCTTTTAAGTCTGTCACTGCTACAGTTTACTATCCTGCAGGCAACGAAACCTGGACAGAAGAAGTTCGTAAGGATTATGGCGGAACGCTTACCTGGGTTGCACAATAAGCAGCCCCTTTGAGATGCACTATCCGATTTTTCGCCGAACTAACAAAAAATGCCACGGTTTTACACCGTGGCATTTTTGTTCCCCCAGGCGGACGAGCAATGCTCGCCCCTACGAGTGCAACGCACATACGGCAACACCGTAGGGCGGGGGCTTGCTCCCGCCGTAAAGGGCCCCCTTGCACAAGGGGGCTGGATTTTTGCGAAGCAAAAGACTGGGGGATTGTTCTGTATCGTCCCATTACAATCCCTCCGTCATTTTCTGACGAAAATGCCACCTCCCTTTGCACAAGGGAGGCTTTCGGGCGGTCGATGACCGCCCCTACATGGGGCACCGTACCTCTTTGCGGCGATTGGGGCATTTTCTGCCCGTAAGGTTAAGGGAGGGTCAAGACCCTCCCCTACATTGGCGACGCAGTGAAAAAGGCCCTCCCGGGTGGGAGGGCCTTTGCTGCCATTATGCGGTTTCTCTTACCAGGACGAAGCCTTCCACCAGGTTGGCCTTCTCCAGCACGCCTTCGATGACGCACTGGCGCTCCATCAGATCCGTCAGGATCACCAGGCCGTCGCGGCATTCGATGCTCATCACATTGCGCATGGCGATGGACTGGGGCTCCATGGTATTTTTGTACACAGTAGAAAGGCACATACTACTTCTCCTTACTTCAGGCTGGCCAGCACCACGGACAGGCGCATATTGCCCTTTTCAAAGTCGGAAACAGCTGCCATCACCTGCTCATAGGCAACGGCGTTGCCCGCCTTCTGCAGCTGCACGGCCAGATCCGCCAGCTCCTTGGCATGGGCGGCATTGTGGCCCACCATGTACTGCATCAGCGCGGTCAGCTCCTCCATGGGGGTATGCTCGCAGCCGCCGGCGCAGCTATGGCAATGGCCGCCGCAATCGTGGGAGTGGGTATGCTCCGCACCATGGTCATGGAGATGCTCGTGGTCATGGGGATGCGCATGGGAATGCTCATGGGCATGCTCGTGGCTATGGGTCACGCCGTCGTGGGTGTGCTCATGGGTATGGGAATG
>JBGVJN010000134.1:0-32815 GCA_045129455.1 Faecousia sp.
TCGTTTACCGCCAATACCTGGACATCCTTCGGGAAGAGCTGCGGCCCGCCATGGGCTGCACGGAGCCTATCGCCCTGGCTTACGCGGGCGCCAAGGCACGGCAGCTGCTGGGATCGCTGCCGGAGCGGATCGAGGCTTTTGTCAGCGGTAATATCATCAAAAATGTGAAGAGCGTCATTGTTCCCAATACCGGCGGACTCCACGGCATCGGCCCGGCCATCTGCGCCGGCGTGGTGGCAGGTGACCCGGAGCGGCAGCTGCAGGTGATCAGTCGGGTGACGGATGCCCAGCGGGTGCAGCTGGCGGAATTCATGGACGCGGTGCGGCTGGAGATCCATCCTGCCCAATCGGAGCTGATCTTCGATATCGACCTGCGGATGTGGGCAGGGACGGAATATGTGCGGCTGCGGATCGTAAATCACCATACCAACATCGCCTACATGGAGAAAAACGGCAAGATCCTTTTGCAGCATCCCATCACGGAGGCTTCTGAGGATCAGCTGACGGATAAATCCTGCCTGACCATCCAGCGGATCGTGGAATTTGCCGATTGCCTGGATGTGGAGGATGTGCGCTCTCTGGTAGGGGAGCAGATCCGGTGCAATATGGCCATCGCCCGGGAGGGCCTGACCAATAACTGGGGCGCTAATATTGGCAGCGTGATCCTGGCCCGCCAGGGACAGCTGCTGTGCAAGCAGGCGGCGGCTTATGCGGCGGCCGGCTCCGATGCCCGGATGAGCGGCTGCGAGATGCCGGTGATCATCCTTTCCGGCAGCGGCAACCAGGGCATCACCGCTAGCGTTCCTGTAGCGGTCTATGCCGAGGCGCTGGGCGCATCGGATGAGCAGTTACTCCGGGCAGTGACGCTGAGCGATCTGGTGACCATTCATCAGAAGACCGGCATCGGCAGATTGTCCGCCTATTGCGGTGCCATCAGTGCCGGCTGCGGTGCCGGCGCGGGCATCGCCTATCTGCGGGGCGGCGATGCGGATGCGGTAGCTCATACGGTGGTCAATGCCATCGCTATCCTCTCCGGTACCATCTGCGACGGTGCCAAGCCCTCCTGCGCGGCAAAGATCGCCGCGGCGGTGGACGCGGGCATCCTGGGCTGCGATATGTACCTGGAGCATCAGCAGTTCTACGGCGGTGACGGCATCGTCACCAAGGGCGCTGACAAGACGGTGGTGAATGTGGGCCGTCTGGCCCGGGAGGGCATGAAGGAAACGGACAAGACCATCCTGAAGATCATGCTGGATGAATAAGCAAAAAAACCGACCTGAAAAGGTCGGTTTTTTCTTATTTTTGCACCAGATTCTGGATCCAGGAGCCTTTTTTGACCATGAAGGTACCCATGCCGCACTTAATAAGATCCGTGCAGACGACAATGGCGTACATGCCCAGGATGGGGATGCCGGTGAACCGGCTGAGGCAGTAGGCCAGCGGTACATTAATGGTCCAAACGAAGCCGCTGTCAAACAGGAAGGTGATGAAGGTCTTGCCGCCGGAGCGGAGGGTGAAGTAGCAGGCGTGGTTGTACGCATGCACCGGCATCGCTACCGCGTTGATCAGGATCAATCCTGTAGCCAGAGCCTTTACCTGATCGGATGCCTCGAAGGCATGGGGGAATACTCCGGAAACGGCAGCCATGATGCTGCCAAAGAGGAAGCAGGAGACTACAGAGATGAAGATCAGCTGCCTGTCGGCTGTGCGGATCTCGTCCTTGTCCTTGCCGGCACCCAGCATCTGTCCCACCAGGATGCCTACCACATTGCCCATGGACAGGAACACCACATTGGTCAGATTGCTCAAGGTGGTGCAGATGTTCAGCGCTGCCACCACATCCAGACCCCGGGTGGAGTAGCACTGGTTCAGCACGGTCATGCCGGTGGACCAGAGGAACTCGTTGATCAGCAGCGGGAAGCCACGGCGGAAGATATTTCCCAGCAGCTCGCCCTGGATGTACATGGAGCGGTAAGCGCCCCGGATGAAGGGGTGCTTTGCTCCATTCAGATGCGTCCAGCTTACGACGATGCCCAGCTCAACGAACCGGGAGATCACGGTAGCGATGGCGGCACCACGGATGCCCATGACAGGCGCGCCGAAGTGGCCGAAGATCAGCACATAGTTCAGGCACAGGTTTACCAGCACCGCGCTGATGCCGGCGACCATAGGCACGGTGGTCTGTCCGCTTTCCCGCAGAGTACTGCTATAGACCGTGGAAAGGGCAAAGGGGAGCAAGCCTACCATCATAACGGAAAGGTAGGAAAGACCGTATTCCAGGGTAGCCTGCACATCCGCGGGATCATCGTCGCTTTGCATGAACAGGGTGATCAGCCTTTCGCCGAAGATCCGGAACAGCACGATGCCGCACAGGGAGATCACCACGCTGACCATCAGCTTGAACCGGAAGGTCTGGCGGATGCCTTCGTGATTACCGCTTCCATGGAACTGGGCGGTGAAGATGCCCGCACCGGATACCGCGCCGAAGATGCACAGGTAGAATACGAAGATCAGCTGGTTGACGATGGCGACACCGCTCATCTGCAGCTGTCCTACCTGGCCGACCATGATGTTGTCCAGCAGGGAAACGAAGTTGGAGATACCGTTTTGAATAATGATGGGGATGGCGACCAGCATCACCTTGCGGTAAAAGGCTTTGTCGCCGATGAGTTTTTTTAGCATAATCATCGCAAGCCCGGTTTGTATCAGATCTCCACGCCGCTCATGAATACGCGCTTTCCGGTGTAGTCGCTGCGGCAGATGATGAAGTCAGCGATCTTGCCGGTGGCGATGGAGCCGGTCTTATCCTGCACGCCCAGAGCGCAGGCGGGATTGAAGGTGGCGGCACGGACAGCGTCCTTCTCCTCGATGCCGAAGAGGATGGCGTTGACCATGCAGTCAAACAGGTTGGTGGCAGAGCCTGCCAGAGTGCCGTCGGCCAGCTTGGCAACACCGCCGGCCAGGAACACAGGCTGACCGCCCAGCTCATATTCGCCGTCGGGCATGCCACAGCAGCGCAGAGCGTCGGAAATCAGCACCATCCGCTCACCGCCGAAGATGGTGAAGGCCAGGCGCACGGAGGCGGGATGCACATGCATACCGTCGCAGATCAGCTCAGCCAGCACATGGCGGTTTTCAGCCGCGGCGGGGATCACGCCGGGGTTACGGTGATGGATGCCAGGCATGGCGTTGTACAGATGGGTCAGGTGGGTAGCGCCCTTTTCAAAAGCCATACGGGCGTGATCATAGCCGGCGTCGGTGTGTGCCACGGACACGGTGCACAGCTTGCTTGCCTTTTCGATGAACTCGGCAGCGCCGGGCAGCTCGGGAGCCACATCCGCGATGCGCACCAGACCGCCGCAGCCGTCATAGAGCTTCTTGAAGCCTTCAAAATCGGGAGCCTTCAGGTATTCGCCGTTCTGAGCGCCCTTCTTCTTCTCGCTGAAGTAGGGGCCTTCCATCTGGATGCCGTACAGGCGGGAGTGATTCTCGGGAGCCTCATCGGCAAGCTTTCTGGCGTTGGCAAAGGCCTTTTCCAGCACCTCATAGGGCAGGGTCATGGAAGCGGGAGCGAAGCCGGTGATGCCGTTTTTGGCAAGGTAGGCAGCCATGCGCTTCAGACCCTCATAATCGCCGTCGGAGAAATCGGCACCGGAGTTGCCGTGGTTGTGCACATCGATCAGACCGGGGATCACAGTGGCACCCTTCAGATCGATGGCATCCTCGGGGACTTCGGAAGGCAGGATGGCGCCGAAGCGGCCGTCCTTTACCTCGAAAGCGCCCAGATGAAAGCGGAAGTCAGAGCAGAAAATTCTGGCGTTTTTGTAAAACATAAAATGTCCTCCTTAACAATGCTGACAGCTGGGATACAGCTGTCAGCGGGTGGATTATTTGCGGATGTCGGGCAAACTTGCCGCAGCGGCAGACTGACCGACACGGCGGGTCTTCTCGTCGGGGAGCATGACCTGCACCTTGGCAGCCAGGGCGGGGAATTCATCGGAAAGTACTGCCTGGCAGGTGGCCAGGATGGTGTCGCCGCCCTTGCCGGACATGACACGGCCCAGCAGCATCAGATGCTCCACATCATAGAAGCGGCAGTACTGCACCACGGTGTAGGCAAGATAGATGCCGATGTCGTGGAAAACCTGCTGCGCCCGGGGATCGTCAGCCTCCATCAGCTGCTGCACGACCTTCAGCTTTTCGGCGGGGGTCAGAGCATCGTCCAATTCGATACCGGCTCTGGGAGCCAGCTTGATCACGGCGTCCTGGGAGAAGTACTTGCAGCCTACGCCGATGTCGGTGGACCATTCGTCCTCCATAGCGTCCTCGGCAAGATCCACAGGCGCGAAGGCCAGCTCGCTGATCCAGCCCAGAACATTCTTGTCCTTATCTACATAGCCTACGGCTTCGCTGGTGCCCATGGCAAGGCCCATGATACGGCCGCAATCCATGCCCATGGCACCGGCCAGGGCGGAAACATCGCCGTCGTTGGCCACCACGATCGGCACATCACCGATGGCGGCGGCAGCCCGGTCATAGACGGTCTTCACCTCGTCCCAGCGGTCTCTGGGGACGCAGTAGAAAATGCTGGAGATCATGGGGGCGTTGCCGATGAACACGCCGGCAGAGGAAACACCGATGCCGTCCACCCGGGGCATCTTGGAGGCCGCGGTGCGGAAGGAATCCAGAATGCCCTCGTACTGGTAGGAAGGATCGGGATTGGTCTTGGGGTGCCAGACCACCTCTTCGGAGTACACCACCTCGCCGTCGATCACCGCGGAGACCTTCCGGTCAGTGCCGCCGGCATCGAAGCCGATGCGGCAGCCGTCGGTGTGGCCGCCGATGGGTACGGGGGTTTCGTTGGGCTGGGGGCATTCGGTCAGCGCGCAGTCCAGAATCTGAAGAGGACGCTCATAGAGCTTCTGGAAGAAGTCGAAGTCGAAGGCACGCTCTCCCTCGGGGCTATAGGCCTGCTGCAGCTTTTTGGCGATATGGCTGCAGCCGCAGACATAGACCTTAAAGCCGCCGATGGACCACAGCAGGAACTTCATATATCGCTCTACAAAGCGATAGTCTGCCGCGGCCATTTCTTCGGTGCCGTGGATCTTGGCGTGGCGCACGGAAATAAAGCCGTTGTTTCTCTCTACGGCGATGGAAATGTCCTTGTCGGCGCCCTTTTCGTATTCGTTCATCCAGATGCCGAAGGGGATAAAGCCCGGATCCAGCTGGGGGATATGCTTCATCTCATAGGAAACACCTAAATACTGCATACGCTTACTCCTTTTACTTTTTTGCCTGGGCGACCACTTCGGCCACGATCCGGTTCATTTCCGGCAGCTTCTTTTCCATGTCGGCGGCCAGCTTCATCTGGCTGCGGGCACGGACCAGGTTATGCTCGGGATAGGCGGTCTTGAAGTACAGGTCGCCGTCCAGATAGTCCTTCAGGAAGCGGCTGGCCAGCTCCAGGGTCACGACCAGAGCGCCCATGGGCAGCATCTGTACTTCCTTCTCCGTCAGTGCGGTGGCGGCCTCCAGATAGCCTCTGGTGTACACCTCGAACAGGTGCAGATCCAGCTCCATCTTGGAGGTATCCGGCTCATCTTCGGCAGCGGTGGCGGCACCGAAGCGGATGGAATCGCCGAAATCATACAGGCTCAGACCGGGCATAACGGTATCCAGGTCCAGCACGCACAGGGATTTTCTGGTGTTGCGGTCCAGCAGAACATTGTTCAGCTTGGTATCATTGTGGGTCACACGCAGAGGAAGCTCACCTGCTTCCAGCATCTTCTGCAGGCAGCCGGCAGTCTCCTCCCGGGAGAGCAGGAAGTCGATGTCCTCCCGCACCTCAGCCACACGGCCGCAGGAGTCCACCTTCACGGAGGCCTTCAGCTGGCGGTAGCGATCCACGGTGTTGTGGAATTCGGGGATGGTCTCATACAGAGTGTCTGCGGGGAAGTCGGACAGCAGCTCCTGGAATCGGCCGAAGGCCAGAGCGCTCTGATAAAAATCCTCTTCAGACTCGGGGGCGTCCAGGCAGAAACCGCCCACAAAATCGTACATCCGCCAGAATTCGCCTTCTTCATCTCTGTGATAGTAGCGATTCTTGTAGGTGGGGATGAAGTGCAGGGCCAGCCGGGGATCGGCCACCTTCTTGCGGATAAAGTCAGTCACGGAGCTGACATTGGACATCAGCCGCACCGGATCCCGGAAGACATACTTGTTGATCTTCTGCAGAACATATTCCGCGCCGGTATCGGTGGTCAGCTTTAATGTATGGTTGATGTGGCCATGGCCGAAGGCCTGGCAGGACACAGGATTTCCGTCCAAACGGAAGGCGTAAGCCGCTTTTTCAATGGACAAGAGATTCACCTCAAAATTTCTTTATGATCATAAAGGTGCGATGACGCACCAAGTCAGTATTGCATTATATCATAAGCTTTCCCAAAAAGCAACGAATATCTTTCTGGCAATAAAAGACAAAAAAGGGTCTGCTGCATTTTTGCAACAGACCCTTGGGTATCAGCATTGGTTCATCAGACGGATATAGAATTCCACGGCACGCTCCAGCGTTTCCAGACGGATATGCTCGTTGTGACCGTGGATGGTAGAGCGCTCCTGGCTGGTCAGATCCATGGCAGAGAAGCGGTACACATGGTCACTCAGATCCCGGTAGTGGCGGGAATCGGAGCATTGCACCATCAGATATGGGGAGACGATGCAGCCTTCCCAGGTGCCGGCCACGGCAGCGGAGACCTTATCCCAGGCAGCGCAATCGGTGCGGGAGATGGGGCTGGGAGGGCAGGATTCCAGGGCGGTGATCTCCACCGCGTCGTTTCCTACGGTCTTGCGCAGGTATTCCAGAGCGGATTCCACGCTGTCGGCGGGATTTAGCCGCATATTTGCCACCATGGAAGCTTCCGGGGGGATCACATTCCGGGCGGAGCTGCCTTCCATCTGGGTGAAGGCGGAGGTGGTGCGCACCAATGCGTTGATCTCGCCGCCGCTGAGCCGGCCCAGCAGGTCGATGACCCAGCCAAAACACCAGAGGTTCGCGAAGATCATCCGGTACAGGAAGGTGGAATGGCGGCCCAGAGTGTCAAACATCTGGGCGGCAGGACCGGTGATGTGCATCTTGAAGGGGTGATCCTCCACCTTCTTGCAGGCATTGGCCAGCACGCCCACAGGAGTGTGAGGCTTGGGGGCGGAGGCATGACCGCCGGCGGAGCTGGTGCGGTACTGGGCGTTGATCATGCCCTTTTCCGCAATGCCGATGAGGCCGCAGGCCGCTTTGACACCGGGGAATACATTTTCCACCACGGCACCGCCTTCATCCACCACCAGATCCGGATGGATGTCATGCTCCACAAAGTAGTTGACGATATTCACGGCACCCATGCCGTTGACCTCTTCACCGCCGGAAAAAGCGAAGTAGATGTCATTTTCCGGGCAGTAGCCCTTGCCAATCAGATGATTGGCGGCGGACAGGGCGGCATTCATGGTCACCTTGGTGTCCAGCGTGCCACGGCCCCACAGGATGCCGTCCTCGATGATGCCGGCGAAGGGAGGCTTGTCCCAATGCGCCTCATCCACAGGCACCACGTCGTAGTGGGACATCATCACGGAAGGTTTCTTGTCAGACTTGCCGGGCCAGCGGATCAGGATCGCCCGATCGGGCAGCCGCTGCACGGAGCAGATGTCGAATACCCGGGGATACAGCGTGGGCAGCAGGGAGATGAGCTTTTCAAATTCCGCGTCATCCTCCAGCTTGGGATCGTTGTAGGAGATGGTCCTGCATTTGACCAGCTCCGCAAGAGCGCTGACCGCTGCTTCCCGGTCGAATTCCACGGGAGCGGTATCCACAGCAGGCTGCGCCTTGGGCTTGAAGGACAGGGTGCGGATGAGAACGACGATCACAAACAGGGCGGCGATGCCACCAAAGATCCAGCCGAACATTACAGAACACCTCTTTTGTACATGATGCGGCCCACGGCGATGGTGAACAGGGCAGAAACGGGGACCATGATGCCCACCGTGCCGGAATCCAGCGCCGGGATGAAGATGAACAGCACCAGCATCAGGCAGATGGGAGCCAGCGCCAGCTTCCAGTTCTTGGACACGAAGGCCACGCCCAGACCGCCGAAGAGGGCCGGCAGGATCTGCTCAAAGGCAGGCTGCAGGGCAGGATGGCTGAGGACAGGGGTCAGAGGGATGATGCAGATCACACCCACGATGATGATCAGCGTGGTGACGATGCTGGAGGTGGCGATGGCGATGGTGGAGATGACTTCGCCTTCCTCGGAGTTGGCGCTGACGCCGTTCTGCTCCAGCGCGTTCAGAGCGCAGGGCATTTTCAGATTGGAGATGTTGCCGGTGACGAAGCTGAGGTAGGAGCCGCCGGCACCCAGCATAGGTACATAAGTAACGGTCTCGATGGCGCCCACAGCCCAGTACATGGGCAGGGTGGCCACCAGGCCCAGACCCAGCGCGCCCCAATCGGGCGTGACATTAAAAAGGATCGCTACGGTCACAGGGAAGGCCAGCAGCAGGATCATCACGGAGATATTCCAGATCCGACCGTCACGGTGGACAGAGTCCATATAGCTCATGTTCTTTTTCATGTCAGCACCTCCTTAACCGAGCCATGCGGTGATGGGAATGGCAGCAGCCATGCCCAGGACCAGGCTCAGAGGCAGAGCGTACTCGCTGAGCCACTTCATCTTGGGCTTGCGCATCAGCAGACCGCAGATGACCATGAATACCGCGCTGACCAGCATGACGCACACGGGGATCAGACCGGAGGTGCTGGAATATTCCACAGGCACCTTGATCTTTTCACCAACCTCATTCACCTGGGTCTCCAGAACGGTGACGATGCCGTTTTCGTCGGCGGTCCACAGGCGGGAAACATCGCAGAACACGAAGCCCAGGAAAGCGGCGATCATGCCCAGAAACAGGGAATTGCTGAAGGTGTCGGCCCACTTGGCATCCCGGTTGCTCAGGCTGGTCATACCGTTTTGCAGCTTCTTGCCGATCACCGGCACCAGCCAGATGCCCATCATGATGGAGATGGTCATGACCAGCAAAACATTTAAGTACTGCTGCGCCGTCAGCGGCACGGGAGAACCCAGGGATTGGGCCATGGAGCTGAGGGCGTTGTTGGCAGCCACGGTCTCGTAGCTCATGGAGCCCACCACGCTCAGCCGCAGCCAGGGCAGGGGAAGACCCAGCTTCTTGCTCAGGGTGATGACGCTGATCACGATGGCCACCGCGGGCGCAATGGTGAAGATGGCGGCGGACTTGATGGTCTTGCGGATCTTCTTCTGATCCATGCCCAGCTCACGGCTGCGCCTCATGGCCTTGACCAGGAAAAATACCGACTGGGCAAGGACCACGGCGACCAAAAGTCCGGCGATCACATACAGAATGGGATGGTTGATGTTAAATTCCATATTTGGCACCTCCAAACGGAAAAATATGCACATATTGTAGCATATTCCCGAAAGGAACACAAGACTTTCTGTTTTTCTCCGGGAAAAGAAAAGTTATTTCTGAAATTCCTTGATATTTGCGGCCGCATGGAGTAAAATGGTGGGTAGTTTTGAATTTGGAAGGCGGCGTAGTTATGGCAAATCTTGCGTTTGATAATGAGCGGTATCTGCAGATGCAGTCGGCGCATATCCGTGAGCGGCTGGCTTTTTTCGGCGGCAAGCTGTACCTGGAGTTCGGCGGCAAGCTGTATGACGATTACCATGCAGCCCGGGTGCTGCCGGGCTTTGAGCCGGACAGCAAGCTGAAGATGCTGCTGCAGCTGAAGGACCAGGTGGAGATGGTGATCGCCATCAATGCCGCGGATATTGAGAAGAACAAGGTCCGGGGCGACCTGGGCATCACCTACGACCGGGATGTGATCCGTCTGGTGGATATCTTCCGGGAGCTGGGCTTGTATGTTTCCAGCGTGGTGCTGACCCGCTATACCGGCCAGGCTGCCGCCCGTGCCTTCCAGGCTAGGCTGGAGTCCATGGGCGTCAAGGTCTATCACCATTATGCCATCGAGGGGTATCCTTCCGACATTGCCCATGTGGTCAGCGACGAGGGCTACGGCCGCAATGACTATATCGAGACCAGCCGTGAGCTGGTGGTGGTCACCGCGCCGGGTCCCGGCAGCGGCAAGCTGGCCACCTGTCTGAGCCAGCTTTATCATGACCATAAGCGGGGCAGGAAGGCAGGCTACGCCAAGTTTGAGACCTTCCCCATCTGGAATCTGCCCCTGAACCATCCGGTGAATCTTGCCTATGAGGCGGCCACGGCGGATCTGGACGATGTGAATATGATCGACCCGTTCCATCTGGAGGCCTACGGCGTTACCACTGTCAACTATAACCGGGATGTGGCGGCATATCCTGTCCTGGAGACCATCTTTGAGCAGATCCTGGGCACCTGCCCTTATAAGTCCCCCACGGATATGGGTGTCAACATGGTGGGTAACTGCATCGTTTGCGATGAAGCCGCCCGGGAAGCTTCCCGACAGGAGATCGTCCGCCGGTACTATACCGCCCTGTGTGATCAGAAGCAGGGCAAGTGCGACGATGCCCTGGTGCGCAAGCTGGAGCTTTTGATGAAGAAGGCCGGCGTAGAGCCTTCCTGCCGCAAGGTAGTCGCTGCAGCGCTGCAGCGTGCTGACGAGACGAGCCTGCCTGCTGCCGCCATGGAGCTGCCCGACGGCCGGATCATCACCGGCAAGACCTCCGACCTTCTGGGTGCGTCCTCCGCGCTGCTGCTGAATGCTTTGAAGGCACTGTGCGGTATGGAAAAGGAATTGCATTTGATCTCTCCCCAGGCCCTTGACCCGATCCAGCATCTGAAGATCGAACACCTGGGCAACCGGAATCCCCGGCTGCATACGGATGAGACCCTCATCGCTCTGTCCATCAGCGCCGCCACCGATCCCAGAGCCGAGCAGGCTATGGAGCAGCTGGGTGCGTTGCGGGGCTGCGAGGTCCACTCCTCGGTGATACTGTCGGCAGTGGATGAAAAGACATTCAAGCGCCTGGGCATCAATCTCACCTGCGAGCCCAGATACAAAGCATAAACGGAGGTAAGATCATGAAGATCGCGATCACTTATGAAGCAGGCTTCATTTATCAGCATTTTGGCCATACCGCGGCCTTTAAGGTGTATGACATTGAAAATGGCGTTGTCGTCAGCGCCCGGGTGGTGGATACCGCCGGCAGCGGACACGGCGCCCTTGCGGGCATGCTGGCAGAGCTGGGCGTGGAAGCGCTGATCTGCGGCGGCATTGGCGGCGGTGCCCGGATGGCGCTGGCACAGGCGGGGATCGCCGTCTACGGCGGTGTCAGCGGAGACGCGGACGAGGCAGCCGAGGCTTTTGCCGGCGGTATGCTGAGCTTTGACCCCAACGCCCGGTGCAGCCACCATGACGGTCATCACGGCGGCGAACATACCTGCGGCAGCCACGGCTGCGGCCAGCACAGCTGCGGACATTGAGAGGAACCTATGAGCGATCACAAAAAAGAGTACATTTCCCGCCTTTTCGGGGTTTTTGCCGCATTTTTTAAGATCGGCGCTTTTACCTTCGGCGGCGGCTATGCCATGATCCCGCTGATCCAGCGGGAGGCTGTGGAGAAGCATAAGTGGGTCACGGACGAGGATATTCTGGATATCATCGCCATCGCTGAGTCCACTCCCGGCCCCATTGCCATCAATTCCGCTACCTTTGTGGGCTACCGTGCTGCCGGTGTCCTTGGCTCTTTGTGTGCCACTTTGGGCGTGGTGCTGCCCTCGTTTATCACCATTCTGCTGATCTCCTTCGTGCTGAAGGAATTCCAGCAGGTGCAGGTGGTGCAGTATGCTTTCACGGGTATCCGTGCCGGTGTACTGGCGCTGATCGTGAAAGCTCTGTGGGGCATGTATGCCAAGAGCAAGAAAAACGCGGTGTCTTACATCGTCATGGCTGCGGCCTTCATTTTGGTGGCATTTTTTGATGTCAGCGCCCTGCCGGTGCTGGCCGGCTGCGCGGTATTTGGCCTCGTGACCAGTGAAGTGATGAGAAGGAGGACAGACAAATGATCTTCCTTGAGCTTTTCTGGACCTTCTTCAAGATCGGCGCCTTTACCTTCGGCGGCGGCTATGCCATGCTGCCGCTGATCCAGGCGGAGGTGGAGGCCCATGGCTGGATCCCTGCGGAGGAGCTGATCAACTTCATCGCGGTGAGTGAATCCACCCCCGGCCCCTTTGCCATCAATATGGCCACCTATGTGGGCTCTACCATGGGCGGCATCCCCGGCGCTGCCTGCGCTACTTTGGGCGTGGTGCTGCCGTCGTTCGTGATCATTTTGATCGTGGCCAAGATCTTCGATAAGTTTAAGAACAGCCACCTGGTCAGAGGCTGCATGTCCGGTCTGAAGCCGGCGGCCATCGGTCTGATCGGTACGGCGGTGCTGTCCATCGGCACGACGGTGTTCTTCCCCGAAGGCTTCACACTGGCGATCTTCAGTGACGCGTCCACCTATGTTTCTCTGGGCATTTTTGTGCTGGGTGCGGTGCTGGCATTTAAGAAGGTGCATCCCATCTGGATCATCTGCCTTTCCGCGGTGCTGGGCATCGTGGCAGGGTATCTTCTGTAAATAAGAAAAGTGCGTGCTCGAAGCACGCACTTTTTTACATTAAATATACTGCTGGGTCAGCACATCCACCACGCCCCGGGTGGTCAGCCGCACCTGGGGGATCACCGGAAGGCTCATAAAGGACAAGGTCATAAACGGATCGATATCCTTTCCCACGCCCAGAGAATAGGCAGCCTCCTTGGCATCCTCCAGCAATCGGTTCACTTCCGTAAGAGGCCGGTCACTCATCAGACCCGCGATCTCCAGGGAAAGCTCCGACAGTACCTTGCCGCCGCTGACTACCACGATGCCGCCCCGGTTTTCCGCTACCCGGTTGGCGGCGAAGGCCATATCCTCGTCGTTGGTGCCGACGCAGATGATGTTGTGGCTGTCGTGTGCCACGGAGGTGGCCACCGCGCCGGCTTTCAGCCCGTAGCCGCTGAGATAGCCGATGCCGATATGATGGGTATTTTTGTGCCGCTCGATGACGGCCATCTTCAGAATGTCCTTCTCCACATCCGGCTGCTGGGCATAGCCCTTATCCTCCGTGATGATCTGTCCCGGCACCATGCCGATGATGCCTCTGGGGCGGCTGTCGGCAAAATCCCGGGGTTGCAGCACGGGAAGATGGAAAGTGTTGTGGGCCAGAGCGTCCAGATGCTCGGGGATCTGGGGCTGGGGGAAGTCGGCGACCTGCCCATCGTGATACACCCGGCGGCCCTTTTTATACACCGTGACCACATGGAAATCCTTCAGATCCTCCACAATGGCGAAGTCCGCCAGATAACCCGGCGCGATGGCGCCACGGTTGTTCAGCAGGAAGTATCTTGCCGCATGGAGGCAGGCTGCCTGCACCGTGCGGATGGGATCGGCACCCATGCGCACCGCTTCCCGGCAGATGTAGTCAATGTGACCCTTCTCCAGCAGATCGCTGGGGTGCTTGTCATCGGTGCAGAACATACACCGGTCGAAGAGCTTTTCCGACAGGAGCAGCGGCATCAGTGCCTCCAGATTTCTGGCGGCGGTGCCTTCCCGGATCATGATGAACTGCCCTCTGCGCAGCTTGGCCATAGCATCGTCCAGATCGGAGCATTCGTGGTCGGAGTAGACACCGGCAGCGATGTAGGCATTCAGATCGTTTCCGGTCAGACCCGGCGCATGGCCGTCGATCTTCTTGTGATGGGCCTGGGAAGCTACGATCTTCGCTACCGTAGCGCTGTCGCCGGCCAGAACGCCGGGGAAATTCATCATCTCCGCCAGACCCTGCACCCGGGGATGCTCAAAGAAGCTGTCCACATCCCGATAGTCCAGATTGGCGCCGCTTTCATCCAATGCGGAAGCGGGTACGCAGGAGGGGATCATGAACCGCACATCCACCGGCAGATCCTCGGTGGCGCAGAGCATATAGTCGATGCCGTCGGTGCCCATCACATTGGTGATCTCATGGGGATCGGTGATCACGGTGGTGGTGCCGTGGGGCAGCACTGCCCGGGCAAATTCCCCGGGGCTGACCAGGCTGGATTCCAGATGAATGTGAGCGTCCAGGAAGCCGGGACAGACGATCCTGCCGGTCATATCCACTTCCTCATGGCCTTCGTAGGTACCCAGACCTACCACCAGACCTTCGGCAACGGCGATGTCATCCGTGGCCAGTTCGCCGGAAAATACATCCACATAAGTGGCATTTTTCAGCACCAGATCGGCTTTCTGCCGACCGGCTGCCACATCGATGATGTGCTGCTTCTTGATCAGCTTGCGGTTGATCTTGCCGGACCAGGTCTCTTGATAACCCATAGGATCACCCTTTCAAATTTTTTCTCATAATATCATATTTATTGCAGAAAGTAAAACCGTTTTTGCTGTCTTTATGCCGGGAAATACACACTTGCAAATGACGGCAGAAATGGTATAATTATCTGTATTATTAGAAGTATTGCCATTTTTCGGCGGAAAGGACGATAAGGTATGCGTCTGCGGATCTATACGCTTCTGCGAAAGCTGCGGGCTTTGCAGCCAAGGCTTTCTCCTACCCAGACCATCGCACTGGTGTTTGCCGGGATCATCCTGGCGGGTGCGCTGCTGCTGATGCTGCCGGCAGCTTCCCGCAGCGCAGAAGGTTGCGACTTTCTGTCGGCACTGTTTACCGCTACCTCAGCTACCTGCGTGACGGGCCTGGTGCTGTTCGACACCTGGACGCAGTGGAGTCTTTTTGGGCAGATCGTGATCCTTTGCATGATCGAGCTGGGCGGCCTTGGCTTTATGAGCGTGGCGTCGTTGGTGGTCTTCCTTCTGCGGAAAAAGGTAGGCCTGCGCCAGCGGATGGTCATGGCCCAGGCGCTGAGCCTCAACGAGATGGACGGCGTGGTCAAGCTCCAGAAATGGGTGCTGGTGGGCAGCCTTTCCATCCAGCTGGCCGGTGCGCTGATACTGTTTTTCCGCTTCCTGCCGGAATACGGCGTGGCTACTGCCGCCTGGTGGGGCATCTTCCATTCTGTATCGGCCTTTTGCAACGCCGGCTTTGATATCTTCGGCTCCGTTGCTCCCGGCGCGAGCCTGATCACCTTCCAAAGTGACTTTGTGGTATGCATCACCCTGATACTGCTGATCAGCGTGGGCGGCCTGGGCTTCTTCGTGTGGGAAGAGGTGATCCGTGTGCGCAGCTTCAAAAAGCTCAGCGTCTATACCAGGCTGGTGCTGATCTCCTCCGCTGTCCTTACGGTGGGCGGCGCGGCGCTGATATTGCTGCTGGAGTGGAACAATCCCTGTACCTTAGGTCCCATGAGTGTTCCTGTGAAGCTTCTCAACGGCTTTTTTCAATCGGTGACCCTGCGTACCGCCGGCTTTGTATCGGTGGACCAGGCGCTGCTGACCGATGCGGGCAAGGGCGTGAGCATGCTGCTGATGATCATCGGCGGCTCCTCCGGCTCCACCGCCGGTGGTGTCAAGACCGTGACCATGGTGGTGCTGCTCCTGTTCATCTGGGCAAGATGCCGGGGTAAAAACTCCGTGACGGTTTTCCGCAAGACCATCCCCGAGGATAAGGTGACCGACGCGGCCACCATCGTGTTCATCGTCATGGCTCTGGCGGTGTTCGGCGCGATCTTTGTCAGCGCCACATCTGCCGTAAGCTTCACAGACAGCCTGTATGAGACGGTGTCTGCTTTGGCTACGGTAGGACTGACCGCCGGCGCTACGGGAAAACTGAGCCTGGCGGCAAAGATCCTGATCATTATTTATATGTATTTCGGCCGGGTGGGCGTGCTGACGCTGAGCCTAGGCTTCCTGATGGGAAATAAAGCGCAGGAGCGCTTCCGCTATGCGTATACCAATCTTCTGATCGGCTAAGGAGGAAGAACAATGAAATCTTATGTAGTAGTGGGCTTGGGCCGCTTCGGCAGCGAGGTGGCGCGGCAGCTGTATCTGCAGGGCTGTGAGGTGCTGGCCATGGATATGAGCAGCGAGCTGGTGCAGCAGGTGTCACCGGATGTGACCCATGCGGTGGTGGCAGACGGCCGGGACAAGGAAGTGCTGAAAGCGCTGGGTGTGCGGAATTTCGATTGCGGCATCGTGGCCATCGGTGACGATCTGGCGGCATCGGTACTGGCAACCATGAATCTGAAGGAGTTGGGCCTTTCCTATGTGGTGTGCAAGGCCCATGACGATACCCACCGGAAGGTGCTGGAAAAGCTGGGCGCTGACCGGGTGGTGATCCCTGAGCAGGAGAATGCTGCCCGCCTTGCCAAAAGCCTGTCCACTCCCAATGTGCTGGATTATATCGAGCTTTCCGAGGAGTACGGTATCATTGAGGTGCCGGCACCCCAAAGCTGGCATGACAAGACCCTGAAGGAACTGAATGTCCGGGCGAAGCTGGGCGTGAATATCCTGGCAGCCCGCCGTGACGGCAGGATCCTGGTCTCTCCGGCAGCGGATTTTATGATCAGCGCGGGAGACATCATCGTGGTGCTGGGTGATGCCCGGGCCCTGAAAAAGGTGCGCAAGTTATGATGGAGCAGAGGATCACAGCCCGAAAGAATCCCCTGCTGCAGCAGGTGCGAAAGCTTCTGACTTCCAGAAAAGAGCGGGAGGCCACCGGCCTGTTCGTTGCCGACGGCACGAAGCTTCTTCAGGAAGCGGTGCGCTGGTATCCCGGGTTGGATACGGTGATTTTGGCCGACGGTGTGGATGCGAAGCTGCCGGATCGTGTGCGGGTCATTCGTGTTCCCCAGGAGGTCATGGCGTCCATCTCTCCCATGGAGACGCCCCAGGGGGCGCTGTTTCTGTGCCGCCTGCCGGAAAAGAAGGAATTCATCCCCCAAAAGGGGATGCTGATCCTGGACGGGATCCAGGATCCGGGCAATCTGGGTACCATATTGCGTACGGCCAATGCCCTGCAGATCAAGGTGGTGCTGCTGGAAGGCTGCGCCGATCCCTACAATCATAAGACAGTGCGTGCCTCCATGGGCGCGGTGTTCCGTGATCCCCCGACGCAGGCCACCTGGCAGCAGGTGAAGGCTGCCTGCGAGGAGGCGGGCATCTGCATCGGTGTGACCGCCCTGTCGGAAACGGCCAAAGATCTGCGTCAGTGGCCGCTGAAGGATATGGCGGTGGTCATCGGCAGCGAGGGACAGGGTGTCCGCAAAGAGATCCTGGAAAGCGCCGGTGCGCAGCTGATCATCCCCATGGATCCCCGGTGCGAATCTTTAAATGCCGCGGTGGCGGCAGCCATTGTTATGTGGCAAATGACCCAATTGTAAGTATAGTACACAGAAAGATGGGAGGAACCCCCTATGCTGGTTCATTGGATATGGCTTGCCGTCCGTCCGGGACTCAGCGACCGGGAAAAGGCTGCGTTGGTGGATCAGTTTCATGATCCGGAGGACATCTACAGCATGGATGCTGAGAGTATCGCCCAGCTGGATCACCTGTCACCGGAGGCACGGGAGGCGCTGACCGACCGGGATCTGTCCCCGGCACGGAAGATCCTGCGCCTTTGCGAGGACAAGCGGATCCATATCTGCACGCTCCACGATGCCCAGTATCCTTCCCGTCTGAAGAATATCACCGATCCACCGCTGGTGCTTTACTATAAGGGTAAGCTGCCGGATCTGGACAGCGCCCCTGTGATTTCCGTGGTGGGTACCCGCAAGGCGACCGCCTACGGTCTGGGCGTCTCCAAGCGGATGGGCTACCAGATCGCCCAATGCGGCGGCATCGTGGTATCCGGCCTGGCCGAAGGCATCGACGGCATGGCTATGCGGGGCGCATTGACCGCCGGCGGAAGTGTGATCGGCGTGCTGGGCTGCGGCGCGGATGTGGTGTATCCCAGCTTCCATAAGTCACTGTATGCCGATACGGAAAGCTGCGGCTGCCTTCTGACAGAGTTCCCTCCCGGTACACCGCCGCTGCGGTGGAATTTCCCCAAGCGCAACCGGATCATCAGCGGCATCGCCTGCGGCGTGCTGGTGGTGGAGGCGCCGCTGAAGAGCGGCTCGCTGATCACTGCCCGGCAGGCAGCGGACCAGGGAAGAGATGTGTTTGTAGTGCCGGGGAATATCGATGTGGACGCCTGCGCCGGCAGCAATGCTCTGCTGCGCTCCGGTGCCATCAGCGTCAGCAGCGGCTGGGATGTGGTCAGCGAATACGCGGCCATCTATCCCGATAAGATCCGCAAAAGCACCGAACCCGGGCTGCAGGCGGGCTATCCCGATGAGGTGGTGGCTGCTGCCCGGCGGGAAGAGCCGCTGCCAAAAGTGGCCCAGAAACCCCGTTCTCCCCGGAAAAACCCCGCTTTCGACAAAAGCAGCAAGAAAAAACCCATTGACAACGGCGGTTCGGGGACTTATATTGACTTAGACGGTGATATTCCCGGCCTGTCCGCCGAAGAACAGCAGATCGTAGATCAGCTGCGTGACGGGCAAATGCTTGTGGATGAGCTGATCCATCGGCTGCAGCTGCCCGCGGGCCAGGTCCTTGGCACGCTGACCATGCTGCAGATCAAGGGCATCACCGTCAGCCTGCCCGGAAAACGGGTAGCGCTGAAAGGAAAACAATAACGGAAACGGAGCAAATACATGGCAACACCATCCAATCTCGTGATCGTAGAGTCGCCTTCCAAGGCCAAGACCATTGGAAAGTATCTGGGACCGGAGTATACCGTAAAGGCCAGCATGGGCCACCTGCGGGATCTGCCCAAGAGCACCATGGGCGTGGACCTGGAAAACGACTTTACACCCAAATATGTGCCGGTGGCCGGCAAGGAGGATCTGATCAAGGATCTGAAGAAGGCGGCCTCCCAGGCGCAGTGTATCTATCTGGCAACTGACCCGGACCGGGAGGGCGAAGCCATCTCCTGGCATCTGAAGGAGCTGCTGGGTCTTCCCGAGGAGAAGACTCGCCGTGTTACCTTCAACGAGATCACCCAGAAGGTGGTCCGTCAGTCCATTGCCAATCCCAGAGGGATCGACTATTCCCTGGTGGATGCCCAGCAGGCTCGCCGGATCCTGGACCGGATCGTGGGCTATCAGCTGTCTCCGCTGCTGTGGAAGAAGATCCGCCGGGGTCTGTCCGCCGGCCGTGTCCAGTCGGTGGCTACCCGTCTGGTGGTGGATCGGGAAAATGAGATCCGTGCCTTCCAGGCAAGAGAATACTGGTCGCTGGATGTGAAGCTGGACCGCATCGGCAAGCCCGGCTCCTTCGTGGCCCGGTATTTTGGCGAGGAAAAGAAGCGTGAGCTGGAAAATGAGGAGCAGGTAGACCAGGTGATCCGGGATATTACCGGCCGGGAGTTTACCGTCACCAATGTGAAGCGGGCGGATAAGAAGCGCTCTGCCGCGCCTCCTTTTACCACCTCTACCTTGCAGCAGGAGGCTTCCCGGAAGCTGAATATGACCCCCAAGCGCACCATGGCCATCGCCCAGCAGCTGTATGAAGGCGTGGATGTGGCCGGGGAGGGTACCCTGGGTCTGATCACCTATATGCGTACCGACTCTCTGCGTCTGAGTGATGAAGCCATGGCCGCTGCCGCAAGCTTCATCCGTCAGCGCTACGGCGAAGCCTATTACTACGGAAAATTCCATGTATTCAAGACCAAGTCCGGCGCCCAGGATGCCCACGAAGCCATCCGTCCCACCCATGTGGAGCTGGATCCGGAGCGGATCCAGGGCAGCCTGACCAAGGAACAGTATAAGCTCTATAAGCTGATCTGGAGCCGCTTCCTGGCATCCCAGATGGCCAATGCGGTGTATGACACCGTCACCATCGACACGGAGTGCGCATCCCATGTGTTCCGTGCCAGCAATCAAAGCGTTCGCTTCCCCGGTTTCCTGGCGCTGTACGAAGAGGGCCGGGACGATGAGGCGGAAGCCGTAGGGGAGGAACTGCCGGATCTGCAGGTGGGCGATCTGGCAAGCCTTGCAGATATCAAAAAGGAGCAGCATTTTACCCAGCCTCCCGCAAGATACACGGAAGCAACGCTGATCAAGGCTATGGAAGAGAAGGGTGTTGGCCGTCCTTCCACCTATGCTTCCATCGTCTCCACCATCCAGGACCGGGAATATGTGCTGAAGACCGATAAGCGTTTGGCACCCACGCCTCTGGGCGAGGTGGTCAATGAGCTGATGATGCAGCGCTTCAACGATATCATCGATGTGGAATTCACCGCCAATATGGAGACCCGCCTGGATGATGTAGAAGAAGGCAAGCGAAACTGGAAGGAAGTTCTGGGAGAGTTCTACCAGGGCTTCAGCCAGGAGCTGACCGATGCGGAGGAGGCTTTGGAAGGCACCCGTCTGAAGGTGCCGGATGAGGAAACCGACGAAATTTGTGAGGTCTGCGGCAGAAATATGGTGGTAAAGGTGGGCCGGTTCGGCAAATTCCTTGCCTGCCCCGGCTGGCCGGAGTGCAAAAACACCAAGCCCATCGTGGAGAAAATGCCCGGCCGTTGCCCCAAGTGCGGCAGCGGTATGCTCAAGCGCAAGTCCAAGCGTGGCTATGCCTATTATGCCTGCGAAAAGGGCAGCGAGTGCGGCTTCATGAGCTGGGATGTGCCTACGGAGCTGGATTGTCCCCAGTGTGGCCAGACCATGTTCAAAAAGTCCGGCCGTGGCCGTATGAAGCCCTTCTGTATCAATGAGCAGTGCGCCGCGTTCCTGCCTGAGGATCAGCGTGGCTACTATAAGAAAAAGACCGACGCGGAGGCTGCTCCCGAGCAGACGCCTGCCAAGAAGACGACCCGTAAGAAGGGGGCGAAGAAATGAACTGTGTAAAAGTCATCGGCGCGGGCCTTGCCGGCTCTGAGGCTGCATGGCAGCTGGCCCAAAGGGGCGTGCAGGTGGAGCTTTATGAGATGAAGCCTCAGAAAATGTCTCCGGCCCACCACAGTGAAGGCTTCGCTGAGCTGGTCTGCTCCAATTCCCTCCGTGGCGACCGGCTGGAAAATGCCGTAGGCCTCCTGAAGGAAGAGCTGCGCCGCTGCGGCAGCCTGATCATGCGCTGCGCCGAGGCGACCCGTGTGGAAGCCGGCGGCTGCCTGGCGGTGGACCGGGAAGGCTTTTCCCGGGCCGTGACCCAGGCCATCCGGGAGCATCCTAATATCACCGTGATCTCCGAGGAGGTCACCCAAGTTCCCCAGGGGCCGGTGATCGTGGCTACAGGCCCGCTGACCTCCGATGCCCTTTCCGATGCCATCGGCAGCTATTTCGGCGCGGAATACCTGCATTTCTTCGATGCGGCAGCGCCGCTGGTCACGGCAGAGTCCGTGGATATGGAGCATGCCTGGTGGCAGAGCCGCTATGACCGGGGAACACCGGATTATGTAAACTGCGCTATGGATAAGGAGCAGTATGAAGTCTTCGTCCGGGAGCTGGTGGCAGCGGAGGAAGCACCGGTGCATGGCTTCGAGGACAAGAATGTCTTTGAAGGCTGCATGCCTGTGGAGGTCATGGCCCGCCGTGGTGTGGATACATTGCGCTATGGCCCGCTGAAGCCCGTGGGTCTGACCGACCCCAAGACCGGCAAAGAACCTTACGCGGTGGTGCAGCTGCGGCTGGACAATGCCGCCGGCAGTATCTACAATCTGGTGGGCTTCCAGACCCACTTGAAATTCGGTGAGCAGAAGCGGGTATTTTCCATGATCCCTGCCCTGCGCAACGCGGAATTTGTCCGCTATGGCGTGATGCACCGCAATACCTTCCTGCGCAGCCCCAAGCTGCTGGATCGGTACTTCGCGGATCGCAGAGATCCCATGGTGGCCTTTGCCGGGCAGATGACCGGTGTGGAGGGCTATGTGGAATCCGCCGCCTCCGGTTACCTTGCCGCCGTTGCTATGGCAGCCAAGGTCCAGGGAAGGGAGCTTCCCGATTTCCCCAAGACTACCGCCATCGGCGCCTTGGGTATGTACATCAGCGATGAATCGGTGGAGAATTTCCAGCCGATGAATATCAACTTCAGCATTATCGAGCCTCTGGGTCAGCGGATCCGGAAAAAAGCAGAAAAGAACCTGGCCATCGCCAACCGATCCCTGGAAGTGATCGACGCTCTGGTGGCCAAGGGTGTGTAAACAGAAAGAGGTGCGGCTATGAAAATCATTCTCGACGCTATGGGCGGTGACAATGCTCCTCAGGCCCCTGTGCTGGGCGCGGTGGAAGCAGCGAAGCTCTATGGGACCCAGATCACCCTGGTGGGCCGGGGCGAGGAGATCCTGAATGTGCTGCGCAGCAACGGCATCCAGGATCTGCCGGAAGGGATCGAGATCGCCAATGCCGACGATGTGGTGGATATGCACGACGATCCCGGTGCGGTGATCCACAAGCGCAAGAATTCTTCCATGGTGGTGGGCCTGAAGATGCTCGCTGACGGTATGGGCGATGCCTTTGTCTCTGCCGGCAGCACCGGCGCGCTGCTGACGGGCGCAACTCTGCTTGTGAAGCGTGTAAAAGGTATCCGCAGAGCGGCCATGGGTCCCGCTATGCCCAATAAGGCCGGCGGCAAGACCGTGATCCTGGACTGCGGCGCCAATGCCGAGTGTACGCCGGAATTTCTGCTGCAGTTCGGCATCGTGGGCTCCCTGCACGCAAAGAAGACCTACGGTGTGGAAAACCCCAGAGTTGGCCTGCTGAACATCGGCACCGAGGACTCCAAGGGCACGCCGCTGCAGAAGGAAGCTTATGCGCTGCTGACCGATGCCTGCGAAAAGGGTCTGATCAATTTTGTGGGCAATGTGGAAGCCCGTGATGTGCCTCTGGGCGCGGTGGATGTGGTGGTCTGCGATGGCTTTTCCGGCAATGTGCTGCTGAAGTCCATCGAGGGTACTGCCATGTTCATGGGCAGCCTCATGAAGCATAAGATCTTTAAGCGCAGCTTCCTTTCCAAGCTGGGCTACCTGCTGTGCAAGCCCGGTGTGGATGAGGTCATGGGTATGCTTGACTACCGCACCATCGGTGGCACCCAGTTCCTTGGCATCAAGAAGCCTGTGATCAAGGCTCACGGCTCTTCCGACGCTCTGGCCTTCCGCAATGCGGTGTACCAGGCCCAGACCGCCGCGGAATGTGACTTCAGCGGTGAACTGGAGCAGAGCCTGCGCCGTCTGGCAGCGGAGAAGGAGAGCGAAAATGCTTAAGGATCTGGAAGCTGCCATTGGATATCGGTTCAAGAATATCTCCCTGCTGCAGAATGCGCTGGCCCACTCCTCCTATGCCAACGAACGCTGGCACAGCAGCCTGATGAGCAATGAGCGCCTGGAATTTTTGGGAGATTCCATTCTTGGTATGCTGGTGGCGGATCATCTGTACCGGAACTTCCCGGATCGACCGGAAGGCGAGCTGACCCGGATGCGCGCGGATATGGTCTGCGAGCGGGCGCTGGCCGCGGTGGCCGGCAAGATCGGCCTGGGCGAGCATCTGCTGCTGGGTAAGGGTGAGGAAGCCGGCGGCGGAAGAGGCCGGGATTCTATCCTGGCGGACGCAGTGGAGTCTGTCATCGCCGCCAGCTATCTGGACGGCGGCATGGAGGCCGCGAAGCAGTTTGTGGACAGGTTCGTGCTGGTGAATGTCCCGCACGCAAAGCTCCACAACCGGGACTATAAGACCACGCTGCAGGAGCTGGTGCAGCAGAAGAAAAATCAGACCATCTCCTATATGCTGGTGGGCGAAAGCGGCCCGGACCACGATAAGCAGTTCGTGGTGCAGCTGCTGATCAACGCCAAGGTGGCCGGCGTGGGTACCGGCAGCAGCAAAAAGCGTGCCGAGCAGAATGCTGCCCGGGCAGCGCTGGAAGCTATGAAAACAGCGGAATAAACCGATCGTGGCCGGATGCAGTATCATCCGGCCACTTTTTTTGCATATTTTTGTATCCTCCGGGCATCCTTTTTTTCGGAGGGATGGATATGACACCGAAGGAATATTCCCGCTTGGTAAAGCAGCTGAGCCCCCGGTCACCCATGGGGAAGGATTGCCTGTGGGCGTTTGTGATCGGCGGACTGATCTGCACGCTGGGACAGATCGCCATCCAAGCTTATACACAGCTGGGGCTGGAGAAACAGGATGCGTCCACCGCCGCGTCCATGAGCCTTGTGGCGCTGTCGGCGCTGCTGACGGGCTTGAGCGTGTATGACGATATCGCGAAGGTAGCCGGCGCGGGTACGCTGGTACCCATCACAGGCTTTGCCAATTCTGTTGCCGCCCCCGCCGTGGAATTCAAAACAGAGGGGTTTATATTAGGCGTCGGCGCGAAGATGTTTACAATTGCCGGCCCGGTGATCGTGTATGGTGTTTCGGCTTCGGTACTATATGGCTTAATTTATTGGATAACGACATTGTTCTAACGGGCGTTCACCAGAACGCCCCTACGAAATTTATCAAACAATACTGTAGGGGCGAACTGTGTTCGCCCGAAAAACGGACACCGTTACGGTGTCCGTTTTAATGCATATTATATTTGAGAGGATTGTTCTCGATATATGCCCATATTTCGTCATAATCCTGCTGATTCCGGATTCCGTGATCATAAAAGGATTTCTGCCAAATGGGCCTGCCAACTTGTTTCGAAATCGATCCTTTGAATTGCTTTATTACCCTTGAAATCGTAGGGGCGAACTGTGTTCGCCCGTTCTCATCGGTATCAATGGAAAGGATAAAATGAATGTGATCCGGCATAATGCAATACTTATCAACCCGAACAGCATCATATACAGAATTTAACTTTTTGATTTCATTATCCACGATCATTCCAATATCCGACAAGGTCACATTGACGGGCGAACGCAGTTCGCCCCTACGGTTAGACCAGAAGATTTTCTCCCGGTTTGCGGTGCATATCGTAATGAAATAGGCTCCGGGAGTGGAATAATCGTAATCAGTAATGCGGATATGTTTGCGTCTGGGTAATTCATTCATATCAGGCCTCTATGTTCTGTAATGGAACAATGCGATAGAATCAACTTTTTTGCAGCTTCAGCGTTTTCACAATCCATGCGGAAATGAATTGCTTTTCTGTTCTTGAAAATAATGCTGATACCATAGCTTCGTTCAGAAACCAACCATGCAGAGCGCACTTCTTTGACTTGTGTCCACGGGCGCTTCTTACAATTGATTCCGAGAAGCCGTTTTTGTATGCCATCTGCGTCAAACGTGATTTGCCATGTTGCATAATAGACGGGGAACGGCAAAAACAGAAATGTTGGGATGGCGAAAAGCATAAGAATGATCCCAATTTCAAACTTAGATGATGTAATCACATAAATCATTGCTGCCAGCATAAACAGAAACAGCAAGCTAAACATAGTTAGTACTAAAATACGATGGGCTTTACGCATTTTAATCACTATGGTTTTCTTTGTTGTGCTTGTAGTTTTAGGTTTGGACACGAGAAACACCTCACTTTATTTCATTATACTATACCGCCGTCTTAAAGTAAATGCTTTTGAAATTGGGTCCTAATAGAACACGAATATATGGGTCCTAAGGTGACACCAGCAGAGGGGTTTATATTAGGTGTTGGCGCGAAGATGTTTACAATAGCCGGGCCGGTGATTGTGTATGGTGTGTCTGCAAGTGTGGTGTATGGGATAATTTATTATATTTGTCAGTTCGTCTTTTGACGGGCTGACATCTTTTTGAATTGCTATTGACATTTACCTTAGGTAAAATGGTATAATCGTGCTACATGGAGGTGATTTTTTGAAAATCAAAGAAGTAATTGCCGCAACGGGCCTTACAGACCGTGCAATTCGTTTGTATATTGAAAACGGTTTGGTTACACCCGAAAATGAAAAGTCCTATAACGGACGCAATAATTATAATTTTACTCAAACAGATATTGAGCATTTTGAGCAGATTGCATTGTTACGCAAAGCGGATTTTTCCTTGGAACAAATCAAGACGCTTAAATCAGGTGGAGAATCTGCAAAGGAAGTTTTGATTGCCTACCTAGCCACTAAGAAAGAATCTGTAGTTACCGGTCAAAAAATTGTTGATGCATTAAAAGATATTCCGCAACAAGAAACTGTTACAATAGACTATGTTTGCGAAAAAATCAAAGCAAGCTTTGAAAATACACCGCTACCTGATGCAGACAGAAAGGCAACCAAAGGCGAACTGTTGGAAAAATGGTTAATGCGGATACCGGCAATTATTTTTCTTGCTTTTTGGGGATTATTTGGAATTGGTGTGTGGCTTACATACCGCGAAGATTTTGTGTTTCCTCGATACTATACGAATCCTATAAATTATATTGGAACAGCGTACATACTGATTCCTGTTTTGGCAGCGATTATTGTTTTATTTCTATATCGCAAATATGTATTACTTCCCGAGAAACGAAAAAAACGCAGATGGATTGCGGGCATTGCTTTGACAATAGCGCTTTTGGTGTGCGTACAACCGATCGGTATGGCATCGATCATGTTAATGCCGCCCGTTTATTCGGAAACAGATAATCCTGAAAACTATTTAATTTTGGGAAACCATGTGAAAATGTATGGGGATGATATTTATAAGTTATTTCCTGTGAATATACCGAGAAGTGCCATAGCAGAAGATTCGAGGTGGTATCCACCGGATAAGTTTTTAGTTACAACCAAATACTATTACTATTTTCAAGAAGTTGTTGACCCGAGCTTTAATATTTATGCAGAATGGGTATTACCGGAGAATGAATTTGCAGAAGAACTGAACCGTGTCCGTAATTATTATCCGGATGGTGCAAACCAGCAAGTACAATGGGGCAACTGGGTTTGCATGAGCTTTACGGATGATACGCTCGATTTTGACGAAGCAAAAGATAAGATTGATTACTATTATCTACTATTTGCTTACAACGAGAAAACCGGTGGAGTTCGATATATTGCAAGTTATTCAATGGATTGTGGAAGAGAAGAAGACCCATACTTCTTGGCATTAGAATGGAAATGACGATTGCATAGTATCTGTTGTGTTGTAAATACATTTTTCGGGCTATGTCGAGAGTATTTGAGCCATTTCGACAAAAAACACTGCGTCCTAAGTTGACACAAGCAGAAGGGTTTATATTAGGTGTTGGCGCCAATATGTTCAAAATCGCAGGACCTGTTATCGTTTACGGCACAGTGGCTTCGGTTGTTTATGGAATTATCTATTGGCTAACAACTTTATTCTAAATCAAAAGGCTTGGCCAACCGTGGACTGTCCGCACAAACTGGGGCAGTCTAATCGGTCAAGCCTTTTGTGCTAGATCCGACGAGGAGAATACAGCGGAGTTAAACCCGGTCAGTGGTTTTTTCTGTATTCCGTAGGGGAAACGCCCAGCTTCTTTTTGAACAAGGTGCAGAAATGGGCACGGGAGCAGAAGCCGGCCAGATGCGCAATATCGTCGACACTTTCCTCTGTTCCCGCCAGCCAATGGCAGGCAAGCTGCAGCTTTGCTTCCGTGATAGCGGTGTGCAAGGTTTTTCCTGTAGTGCGCTTGATCAGTTCGCCCAGATAAACCGCATGATAACCAAAGGCCCGTGCCACGTCGTCGTTGCCGTTAATGGATGCGGCATGGACACGGATATAGCTCATGACCTTTTCGCTGAGTTTATCCCTGGGATCGGTATTGCGGCTCAAAAGTTCGGCCAGCAGCAGCTTCAGCATGGCAGAGACGGCTGCATCCGCATATTGCCCTTCTGTATTGAACCGGCTGACGATCTGCAGAACCGTGTCCCGTGTGGAAATGTCCCCTTGCAGGACACGCGGATACTCAAAACCCTCCAGCAGCTCTGTTTCAAAAAGTGAGTCTGGGTCAAATTCTTCCTCGCAGGGCGGGAACAGGGGTTGCTTTCGGTGTGAGAACCTTTGTGTAACGTCGAAATTCAGCACACAGGTCTTCAGCCTGCCCTGAAAGTCGTAGGCGGTCGCGGGAGGGATCACGATCATGGTGTCGGGGCAAATGTTATGGCGGATCCCTTCGATCAGTATGCTGCCGCTGCTTTCCAGAATGTAGAAAAGCCGGTAGTCGTAAGCCTTCCGAGGTCCTGTTCGTTCCAAAACGGCAGGCTGAGTTTGCGCAATGCGGATAAAAGGATTGCAGTCCTTCAAAAGCATAGTATCACCCAATCTTGAAAATAGACATATTTATCTTTGCAATATGAATTTACTATACCATAAAGCAACGCTATAGTAAAGGCGGAAATTATTACTGAATATGGGGTATTTTCATGATAAAACAATACTTTACGGCAATAGATGAACAGGGGAACATTCATATTCCCAGCATTGAGGATTGCGGCGGCAGATATTCCCTGACCTTTAATAAGGAAACACTTCAGGGCGTGCAGAAGCTGCGGGTGTTGCCGATGCTCGCCAAGGCAAAGGTCGGTTCTGAGGGCTTTTTTATTACGCCCAGAAACATATCCATGAGCGGTGATCTGCTGGTGCGGTTTGTCCCGAAGGAGGATACAAGCTACGAGTATGACCTGTCGATCATGTCCTGCTACGGCGTGAAAACAGCGGAGGTATCCGCCCTTGTGCGCATTGAGCGTAACTATAAGTATTCCTTTGCTTTTCAAATCAAGGACGGTGTCTACTCTCTGGAGACCGTATTCGATTTCACGAAGAATGATCCTGTTTACGATGATATCCGCATCGAGGTCGTGCCCTTGAAGGCAGATGCGACGCTGGGCGATTTTGCTGCCGCTGAACGGGATCTCCGTCTTGCGCGGGGAGAGATCGTGCCTTTGGCAGAAAAATGCAAGAATGAAGCCGTGGAGTACGCCAGAAAGTATCCGCTGATCCGGATCCGCATGGGCTGGAAGCAGAGTCCCTCTCCGGTGCTGCATCAGACTCCGGAAAACGAGCCGGAGATGCATGCTGTGGTCACCTTTGCCCGGGTGCGGGATATTGCGGACAGCCTGAAGGCTCACGGTGTCGAAGGCGCGGAGCTGCAGCTGGTAGGCTGGAACAAGAGCGGTCATGACGGCCGTTTTCCCCAGCTGATGCCCCCGGAGGAAAAGCTGGGCGGCATGGAAGAGCTGAAAAAGACCATCGCCTATGTAAAAGATCTGGGCTACCGGATCTCTCTGCACACCAATACCATCGATGCGGTGGAAATCGCGGATACCTTTACCTGGGATGATGTGGTCGTGACCCGGGATGGAGAGTACTATCAGTGCGGACACTATAGCGGCGGCTACGCCTACCATGTGTGCCTGGAAAAGCAGCTGAAGAATGCCATGCGGGATCTGCCGGAGGTGGCGGCGCTGGGACTGAACGGCCTGCACTTTACGGATGTGATCTCCATTGTCGTGCCGGACACCTGCTTTGCGAAAGACCATCCCTGCAGCACTGCAGAGGGAATCCGTCTGGCCCAGGAGAATATCCACTATACGAGAGAACTGTTTGGCGCTTTCTCTTCCGAGGGTTGCATGGATTTCACCCTGAAGGAGCTGGATTACGGCCTGTATGTCTCCTTCGGCGACGGGTTCGGTAAAGCCAATATCCCTGTGACCGATGCATTGGTGCCGTTCTTCGAGCTGACCTATCACGGTATCCTGCTGTATAACCCCACCAGCCCGACGGTCAACTATCCCATCAAGACCCCGGCGGATAAGCTGACCTTCCGGATGCGCGGTGGCAGACCTTCCTTCTATTTCCACTCCAAGTTCCGCTACGGTGAGCCGAACTGGATGGGCGATATTGATCTGGTGGCTACCGATAATGCGTCTTTGGATCATGCCGCGCGGCTGATCGCCGATGCTATTCGGGAGAATGAGGACCTGCGGGATCTGCAGCTGACTTACATGACCGACTATGCGCTGTGCGGTAACGGCGTGGAGGTGGTCACCTACGGTGACGGTACCCGGATCGCGGGTAACTTCAGTGAAGTGGAGCAGACCTACGATGGAAAGGTCTTGCCTCCCTTTGGGTATGCGGTTTTGAGGTGAGCTGTTTCAGATGGTGTTGGTAGGAAAAATAGCGGGCTATATCGCCATCGTGGTTTCCATGCTGATCTATCAGCAGAAAACCAGAAAGAGACTTTTGATCTGTAAAGCAGCGACGGATGTGCTGTGGATCATCCATTACTTCCTGCTGGGGGGCTACACCGGCGCTATCGTCACCTGTGTGGCGCTGGCCCGGGAGATCGTGTTTTTCCGCAGTGACCGGCGGGATCGGAAGGGAAAGTACATTCTGGTGTGCTTCCTGTGCATCAGCGTCGTATGCTCCGTATTGACCTGGGGAAGCGTTTACAGTGTGTTTGCGATGCTGGGATCGCTGATGTCCATCGTCAGCTTCTGGGTGGGAGAACCGAAGGTGTCCCGGATCATGGCGTTTCCCATTTCGATCTGCATGCTGATCTACGGTGTTTCCAACGGCTCCGTGGCGGTGCTGATTAACGAGGTGCTGGTGATGATCTCCTCCGCCCTGGGCCTTTTGCTCCTGGACAGAAAAAAGGAAAAATCAAACAACTGAATCCATGCAAAAAAGGCTTGACCAAACGGTCAAGCCTTTTCGCTTAATTATCTTAGGAATTAATTCTTGTAAACTACCGGCTCGACAGTATAGCCGCCCGCACGGAGGGCGTCTACCAATCCGTTTTCCTGGAGCAGATGGGCAAGGCCTACGGCGTAGAAGACAGTTTCGTCACTTTCCAGATAGGAGATGGCTACATCCAGCATGCTGTCATTACGCTCGATGATCATGGCGTTGATATATTCCTGGTAAAGCGCCTTTTCTTCGGCGGTCATACCACTGGTATCGTCCTTCAGACACTCCCGCAGTGCGTTCTCGTCGCCTGCGCACCACAGATCATACAGCGACTGTGCCTCCTGGCAGTATTCTGTCACTGTGGCTGCGGCAGTAGTGCCCAGCAGGATTTCCTGCAGGTCGGCAGAGAAGCCGGCAAACATCTCGTATTGGAACATCCCGGATTCCACCTCCAGGATCTTCTTGTTCTGCTCTTTTGCCATCGTCAGAAGGCGCATATCCATGCCCTTTTCTGTACGCAGACCGCCCAGAGTGGTAAAGAAGCTTTCAATGGAGGAATTCCACACAAAAGGCTTCATGAATTCCATGCCGCTGTTATAATTGCCGCTGGCTTTCAGCAGCTTGATGGCAGTGTCATACAGCTCAGCGTCCAGCAGAGCCTTTGTGGGGCCGTTGCCGGGGTTGGTAAATAGTGCGACCATTTGCGCCGTAAGCTGGGGATCCTTCTCCAGCTTTTCCTCAAAAGCTACGATATCCACTTCCACAGCCAGCGCATCGGAGGCTGCAAAGGCGTCATAAACCTCGTCGGGAAGGAAGCCGGTCTTTTCGTCGCCGATGTGGATGGTGCCCATCAGGTACATCTCCTGGCCATCAGCGCCGGTGACACGGTACAGCAGGGGAGTGGCCTGCTCTTTGGGAGCAGTCTCTGCAGGCAGCTTTCCGGTCAGCTCCTTGTAGGTGCTGCAATCCGCCAGTCGGTAGCTGCGGGAGATCTCCTGCGCCAGGACATACTGCTTTCCTTCGATGGTGTGCGCGCCTGCAAATGTGACGCCTGCGGATACCGGGAAGCCGGTGGCGGCATCCAGGAACATATAATAGGAAGCGGTGGTGGTTGCATAAGCGGTAGAATAGTCATCCAGGAAATTCTCGTTGTTGAAAAGCTGATAGGCAAGATCCTTGGCGGTCAGCTTGCCCCATTCGGCGTTCATTTCTGCTTCCAGAAGAAGCAGGCCGTTCACATTTTCCAGCTTAAAAGAACTGAAATATTCCGACGCGGGCAAGCTATCCAGGTGCATTCCCAATACATAATCCACCATCACCTTTGTTGTGACGCTGGAATTGGGGATCTCGGCGCCGCCGTTTTCGGAACTGGTATATCGGCCGTTCTGGAATTTTTCCAGCAGTGCGATGGTGGTTTTGGTACCGGTGCTGTCAACAGAGGTCATGGTTTGCTGTACCTTGGAAAGATGATCCGCGCCTACGCCTGCATAGTGCAGCTCTATTTGACCTGCCCGGGTGTAGCCGGCGGCCTCACAAAGGATGGTCTGATTGATGTTGGAGGAAGCGACCGGACTGCTGCAAAGGTACAAAACAGCGGTTTCATAAAGCCGAGGAGCCTGAATTGCGTCGATCTTCACGTAGCGATTGGCGTCCTGGGGGGCTTCCAAAGCTTTACCATCATAGGCCTCCGCTTCAGCGATGACCTCCATGGAAACGGTGGTGCCGCCCTGGATATATTCGATCCTGTAAACGCTTTTTGTCAGATCGCCGTCGTTAGTGATCTTTGCAGTGCCCGAGGCGGTGAGGAATTTCGCACCCTGGGGCAGCGCCCAGCTTTCAGCGGCGGTGGGCTTGGAGAAGTTCACAGTGACGCTGGAGGGAGATTCCTGGGTGGATATGTTAGCATACAGGGCTTCGTCCAGCAGTACTGCAGGGGTAAAGCCGGCCAGGAAATCCGAGGCGTTCATATCGCCTTGGAAATATCCGTCCTCGCCCACATTTACATAAAGCACATCGTTTGCAAAATACTCGTTAAACTTACTTTCATATCCGCCTACCTCAGCCTCCTCCTGCAGGGTGGCAACGAAGGCGTCAGTGCCAATGCCGGTCATGGTCAGCACCTGTTTGGAAACGAAAGAAAATTTGCTACCCTGGGCGGTGACTGCCTTTTTGGTAGTCAGTTTCACCTTCAGGTCCTGCGCTTCCCGCAAGGCCGTGGCAGCCTGGGAGTATGTCTCGACGATAGCGGGCGTGGTTTCC
>JBGVJN010000135.1:0-3793 GCA_045129455.1 Faecousia sp.
GTCGTGTGCCAAAAGGGGGGCTGCCCCCTTTGGAAACCCCCGCAACAAACAGGTGCTATGCACCCAGCCGGGAGCATAGCGCCGTTTGTTGTCAGCAGCCCGTTTCACGGTCTGCGTGTAGTTCCTTGTAAACTGACCTAAGGGCGCGTGAAACCACGCGCCCTTATTTTTTATTCCGTTATACTGGTGCCGATCAGCTTCCATTCCACGATGCCGCAAGCCGTCTGTGTCTGGCTATTGTCCATCACCAGACGGATCTTGGTAGTAGTCACCTTATCGAAGGTATAGGTGGCATACTCGTTCTTCGGGAAATCATGGAATCCCAGGGCGCTTTTCACATCCACAAATTTGCTGCCGTCCCAATACTGGATCTTCAGTCCGTTGGGAACCTGGACTCCGCCGCCATCATCATACCACATTACCTGGCTTCCCCAAATAGTCACGGGTTTCTCGAAAGCGTATTCTACCCAGGGATTCAGAGGTCCTTTATAGGAAGACCAGCGGCTGGCCGGCGCATCGTTGCCATCATTGAGGTTATTCACATTGTCCGTATACTCTGTGTAGGTGTATACAGCGGAAGGAGTCGCATAGGATTCCAGCGCCTGCTCTCTGACCACAGTACTGATATACACTTCCATCGGCGATGGGCCACGGTTGGCTGTCGCGTAGTAAGGCACCAGGGTCAGCGTCTGCTGCTCTTCTGTGCCGCAATTCAGCACGGCCGCATCCTCCGTGCGGATAGTCATAACCCCACGCAGGCCATAAGGATCTGCCTTGCCATCCAAATTTTCTACCCACTGCTCTGTGAACTGCGGATCCTCCTTCAGATAGTAGAACTTAGGCTGCTGGGCATTGTCGATCTGTTCCGCAGCATAGACGATGGGGCCACGGCGCAGGACGGTCAGATCCCTTGTCTGCGCAACACCTTCGACCATGGGAACATGCTGCACCGCCATGGGGAAATACAGCTCCACTGTGTCCCCATCTTCCCAATTCCGGACCAGGGTGATGTAGCCGTCCGCATCCGCTTCGGCGGCATATGCTTCGCCGTTGAGCTTCACGGTATTGGCGCCGGTGGCCCAATTAGGTACACGCAGCCGCAGGGACATGGCCCGCCGATCCTCCGCATTCACGGTGATCTTAACATTGCCATCCCAGGGGAAGTCGGTCTCCACCTTCAGCTCCAGATCGCCGTCGGTGACATGGAATCGGGCCTCATTGCCGATGTACAGATTCAAGCGGATCTCATCCGACTTCTGCGCATAGATGTAGCCACCCAGAGAAAGCACCGTACGCATCAAGTTGGGCGGGCAGCAGGCTGTGCCGTACCACTGCACGCGCTCCCGGCCTGCGGTGGACACCACATTGGTATAGAAGAAGCGGTCGCCGTCCAGATTGATGCCGGAGAGCATGGCATTATATAGCACATGCTCGATTTTATCCGCATACTGACTGCCGCCAAAGAGCAGATTCATCCGCTGATTCCACATCATATTGGCAATGCCGGAGCAGGTCTCACAGTAAGCCGAAGCAATGGGCATATAGTAGTCAGGGCCGAAGCCTTCGTGGTGGTCGGAAACGCCCACACCGCCCGTGGCATAGGTCTTGGTATTGACACTGTCCCACAGGGCATGCAGAACATTGTTGTAGGTATCCTTACCGCTTTGGATCATGGCATCCGCCATGGCCGTGTACATATACTGGGCGCGTACCGCATGGCTCAGCGCTTCCGTCTGCTGCAGGATAGGCTTATCATCCTGGCAGCCCTCCGGCCAGAAGCTTTGGCCATGGCGGCCTTCATGGTCACCTCTGGTATCCAGGAAGAACTGGGACAGGGCCACATATTTGTCTGCCTTGGCAGCATAGTCCACACCATTCATGGTGCCGATCTCCCGGCACAGATTGGCCAGCTTCAGCAATGCCAGCTCGATCTCCTGGTGACCGGGGACTTGCTTCCACTTCCCCGGACCGAACAGGCTCTCCACATAGTCCGCGTTTTTGATCGCCATGTCAAAGAGGCGGGTATCCTCACCGTCGGTCATTCGGTAGTGGGCAACAGCTGCCTCATAGAAATGGCCCGCGCAGTATAGCTCATGGAGGTTAAAGTCCGTCCACTTTTCATTGGGGTGGGCCAGGGTAAAGTAAGTATCAAAGTAACCGTCCGCTTCCTGCGCGCCCTGGTAATAGGGGATCCACTCCTCCAGCTTGTTGCGGATGCGATTCTGATAGACCATCAGGACGGCATCCCCGTCCGGATCCAGCTGCAGAGCATAGCACATGGCTTCCAGCAGCTTATGCACATCGGAATCCACATACAGTGCGCCCTCGTGGCTTCCGTGGACTTGCCCGTTGTTCTTCAGGGCCGCGTTGATGAAATTATCCACACCGCCGCCATAGCTTTCTACATTTTCAACACCCGCCAGGACCGTAGAGCAGACAAACTGCTTCTGCCGGGCGGACCAAAAAGCGTCTCTGATCGCAACATCCGTAAATGCCACGGACCGGGCAACACCGTCTGTATTGACAGTAACGGTATCTTCCCGGATCGTCGGGTCATTCATAGTAGTTTCCGTCCCTTCTGAATTTTGATCGGTGCAGCCGGCTGCAGCCACCGCCATAAGGCCGCACAGGATCCCGGCCAGGATCCTTCGCAAAGTCATATTCATAGTGTCCCCCCGTTCTATTTGCGGAATATACCCCGCTTATATATTTAATTATATACCTTTTTCCGCTGCTCTCAACTCAAAAAAGAAGAAATAAGGTGCCAAAATCCGAGATTTTGGCACCTTGCGCATGATTCAATTCCGATGTCCTCGATAGTAGGTATTTCGGAAGGCAGTGGGCGATACGCCCTGGTGCTGCCGGAAGAATTTCAGAAAGTATTTGTATTCCGGGAAGCCACATCTGGCTGCGATCAGCTGCAGCGGCTCCGAGGAATTGAGCAGCAGCATCTTGATCTTTTCCATCCTGGCACTGTCGATAAATTCCTTCAATCCCATGCCAAATTCCTGCCGGAACAGCTTGCTCATATAGTCGGGGTGGTATTGAAAGCGAGCCGCGATCTGCTCCGTTTTCAGAGGCTGATCCGCATGATTGCGGATCCACTCCGCTGCCTCATGGATCCTCCGGTTACCGCCGGACTTGGTATTCCTTGCCAGCTCCATCAGAATCAGCCTGGCCAGGTAATCGCAAGCCTCCTGATTTTCCGCCAGATCCACAGAATAATGCAGCACCTGGCGCAGCAGCAGTGTAATGTGGTAGCTTTCCATTTTGGGAATATACGCAGAGGTAATTGGGCAATCCGTAAAGTGGATCCAGTAGAAGGATACATCCCTGGTCACCTTGATGCCCTTATGCGGCACCCATGCAGGTAAAAGGATCGCACTGTCCTTTTCCAGCACGTAGTCCTTGTCCCCGATCCGAAGATGCGCTGTTCCACGCACCATAAGGATCAGCTCCCAATTGTCCAGCGTGCGCTCCGGATGGATCCATTCTCCGTCGGTGGAAAACAGGCCACAATATATGAACTTCACATTTTCATACATTCCGCTCACCTCTGAAAGCAAATTCCTGCGGCCTTCCGGCCGCAGGAATCACAGGAAAGATCAATCCTTAGCTTTGGGGTACTCGTTGCACAGCAGGCGGTAGGGGGGTTCATCCTCCTCGATGGTGGGGAAGCGGCCCAGGGGATTCAGGAAGTGGTTGTCGTTGGCATCGTCGTTGACCATGGACACCTCGCCGATCAGCACGGGACCCTTGCCGTTTTCGGGAATGACGAACTCGTGGTAGTAGC